>JAHEBN010000196.1 GCA_024645245.1 Jiulongibacter sp.
TCGACCACAACCAATCTGACCGATTTGAATTTTATTACTTGGAGCATTTTTTCCAAACACACTCGAAGGCACAATTGTGGGGAAAGCCATCATGGCTGCCGTGCCTTTCAATGTATTTTCTACAAATGATCTTCTGCTTACTTTCGATTTTTTCATAAAAAATTTATTTAACTATTTCTATTTCAATTGGTTCTGCAAAATTTTTCCAAGCTTCTTCCGCTTTTTCGGGGGTCATTTTACCATTAAAAACGAGCATTCTGTATTTCAAAGTATAGGTACTACCCGGCTCTAAAATCCAGTCTTTGGTTTTTGTTGGAGCAAAATTAGCAAACATGTCACCCCTGTCGTATTGATTTTCGGGCCATATTCTCAATGGTTCCGGGTAATTGTAATTTTCTGGAAATGACATCATTACCGCTCCTCCATAATCATCGCCTAATTTGCCTTGTACTATACACCAGCGGGCCGTACTTCCATCTGCTTCTTTCCGGTTTTTACCTTTCGAGGTTAAAACCATGCTGTTTTGATTATCCCACTCTTCGGTAGTACGCCAGCCAAAGCCAGCATAGCGGTAAGCCAAAATATGGAAAGGATTATCGGTGTTACAACTTAAGGTACTACTTATATCTGCAATATAATAATCCGCAGTGGATTGATACACCCGCACTGTCTGCACTTCATTCAGGGCTACTTCATTTTTATTGTTTTTAAGTACCACATGTTCGTGCAGGGCAGCATATTCGGTATAAACAGGTCCCTCTACCACCCGATTGAATCCAGCAAATCGAACAGTACCTTGTTTCCCATTTATATTCCAAAAGTCAAGGGTATCTCCATCATAAAGCACATGTGTCCACGGATTCCAGATACCGTAATGGTGGCGGTGATCTTTGGGTTGAATTCGGGTAAGAATTTGCCCGTGAGGAGTATAAAGCGGATGAATAAATCCGCTACGGGCATAGGCTTGATCCACGCCTTCAGGTGCTTCTTTCAGGCCATAGTGATAAGTTAATAATTTGGTTCCGTTTGAACTGAGAGTTAATTCTTTGTTGCTTTTGGTTGCTTTTAATACATTGCCCGTCTCAGTCTTATTTTTTACTTCGTGCAATTCGAATTCATTCCATTGACCGCTTTCTTTGGCATCTATGGTCCAGTGAATTTTGCGTGAAAGGCCGTTTTCAAGTTGAAATGAAACCGGTATTAATTCGGTTTCTGTTTTTTTGAAAAGTGCCAAAGAAGAATCGGGTAAGTGTGTAACTCCAGTCAAGTCTGCCTGAAATTGTAAATTAAAATTAGTGGCGGCCCGGTGAGGCTCAACCTTGAAAGTTGCAATCTTTTGAGCAAAACCTGAATTCATAAATAGTGAACCAAGTAGAAATCCGCACAAAATTATTTTTGCTTCGGTAATTTTCTGGAAGGGTTTTGATAAAAACATGTTTTGTTTCAATGGGGTTGAGCATGTGAAGATAAATAAATCCTCATAAATGCTTATGCAATCGGTTGAAATAGTATCGACAAAAGTCAATCAATCATCGTTTTTTCCCCAAAAAAACAAATTTTATTTAATGGGGTTTTAAAAAATTAGTTTTAATGCACATATTCGGAGCATGAATAAGAGCAAACACATACGGGTTGCAGCCGTAATAATTGAACATGGAAAATTATTGACCATGTCTTATACCTATGGCGGCGAAAAGGTGTATAATTTGCCTGGCGGAAATCTGGAATTTGGAGAAAAGATGAAAGAGGCCCTGGCAAGGGAATTAATGGAAGAACTCGGAATAAATGTGGAAGCAGGAGAAGATGTGCTTACTGCCGAGGTTCATACTTCAGAAAAAGAAACGGTGCATCAGTTATTCGAGTGTAAAATACTAAGCGGTGAAATTGAATTAAATCGAAGAGAAACATCAGCCGAGGAGGTGTGTTGGATTAGTTTAAAAGAGCTGGAAAATGTGAACCTTTATCCCAGTGTGGGAAAGTATTTATTAGAAAATGAAAAATCCGTAATAGAAGATAAATACGTAGGTGTAATTGAACAAAAGTGGTTTTAGTATATGCAATTATCAGAAGAATTTGACGACTTAACAGAAGATTATATCCGCAGCCGTGGCTGGATAAGAGCCGATGAAATAATCTACGATTACAAGAAAGCCGGTGAGGGAAACATGAATTTTGTGGTACGGGTACAAACCACCAAGAAAAACTTTATCATCAAGCAATCAAGGCCTTATGTAGAGAAGTACCAACAGATTGCAGCTCCGATTGAGCGAATTGAGGTTGAAAAAAAGTATTACGAATACATAAAGGAGAATGAATTTTTGCAAAAATATTCTCCGGAAATCAAGGATTATGATCCCAGGTATTATACCCTTGTGATGCAAGACCTGGGTTACGGAAGTGATTTTATGGGTTTGTATTCAAAGTCGGATCAGATAAACAAAAATGAGATACAGGAACTCGTTCAGTATTTATTGGTTCTTCATTCTTTATCAGTTACGAACTTTCCGGCCAATGATAAAATGAAAGCTCTTAATCACGAGCATATTTTTGTATATCCGTTTTTGGAGGAAAATGGCTTTGATCTGAATAGTATTCAGCCGGGATTGCAGGAATTGGCATTGGGGCTCAAAACAGATAAAGGTTTAAAAGAGAAAATTGCATTGCTTGGAGAAAAATACCTTTCCACCGGAAATACACTGCTTCATGGTGATTTTTATCCGGGCGGTTGGTTAAAAGTAGATTCGGGGTTAAAAGTTATCGACCCGGAATTCGCATTTATGGGTGATGCCGAATTTGATTTAGGAGTTATGCTGGCTCATTTAAAAATGGCGGAGGTTGATCCCAATCTTATCCATTTTTGCAAAGACACTTATTTGGAAAATAGAAAACTGGATGAAGAACTTTTGAATAAATATACTGCCATTGAGATATTACGCAGACTGATTGGTTTGGCACAATTACCTTTAAGTTTAAGTTTGGAGGTCAAGAAAGACCTGATTGATCAGGCAGTGAAAGCATTTTAATAAATATGAAAAATATAGGCTCAATACTATTTTTGGTAATAATTTACACATCATGTCAAAAACCGGAAAACGAAACTCAGTTTACACAAGAATCGATAACAGAAATTAATTTGACTGAAGCCGAACTATACGACAAGGTTTTAGGAAATCTGGTAGGCTCGGCAATAGGCGATGCCATGGGAGCACCCACCGAAATGTGGAGTCGAGAAAGTATTCAATTGGAATACGGCCATGTGGCAGATCTGGACTCCATGGTGCGGGAGGCTTCGCCCGAAGGAACCTGGGAAACTAATTTACCTGCCGGAGGAACTACAGACGATACCCGCTGGAAAAAACTAACGTATCAGTATTTGACAACTCAAAACTCTAAAGACCTTAAAGCGGCTGATTTTGTCCAAACTATTTTAAACGAATACCTGGCGGCAATTGCTAATTACAAAAAAATCAACTCTACCGAACCGGAACCTTTTGAAGAAAACACACTTCATGTGGCTTGGCTTCAGGAGTGGGCAAAGGTGGCGAAACCATATCTTGCCAAAGATGTGGATGGCTATGCCGATGCTTTGAGTCGCTTTTACGGCGGCGAGATGGTGTGTGCGGGCTTGCTCTATGCACCGGCCATTGGGGTTTTTTACCCAAATGACCCGGAGAAGGCTTATAAAGAAATGTATGAATTGAGTATTTATGATCAGGGATATGCCCGTGATATTTCAGCTTTAGCAGCAGCAATGACCGCAGCAGGTATGAAGAAAAACGCTACTCAAAATGTTATGCTGGATGTGCTGCGTAGTGTAGACCCACAGGGGTATTTCAAAAGTCGGCTGGTGGGAAGAAGTTCATACCGCATTCTGCGTCAGGCACTAATTATTCTGCGAGATGCCAAAGCCGATAAGGAAAATCCTATGAAGAAAGCATTTGAATTATTGGATCAAAATCAACAGGATATGCCTTTTCATGCAGGAGAAATACACTTGCAGGTGCTTACGGCCATGTTGTTTTCAGATTTTGACTTTCAGAAAACTATGGAGTTTTTGGTGAATTATGGAAGGGACAATGACACTACTGCGGCTATTGCAGGAGGGATTTTGGGAGCATATACGGGTTTTGAAAAACTACCTGCTGATAAATGGAAGGTGATTAAGGTTGCCAAAGAAGAGCTGGGAATCGATTTGGAAAAATTAGCTAAAGACCTGACTTTAAAAATTATTCAATTGAATTGAAGGACTTTATTTTCGCAATCAATTTATATTTTTATTACAATCTACCATGAAATATTAAAGTTTAACTTTGATTTTTCATGGTAAAAAGGGTTTGATAACCATGAAAAATCAAACAGGGGATGACTTTTAGGCGTAAATGCGAGCTATTTTTTAATAATATTCCCCTTAAAATCAACAGGAAACCGCTCAAACGGGTGGGCAAGTTTATCAATAATTACGGCAAATTCGGCTCTTGTTATAAAACGATCGGCAAAATAATTTGATAGTCCTGCTTTTAGCCACAAGTTTTCAGGGGTTTCCTCTGAATTCCTACCAGCGAGTTTTCTGGCCAGTTCAATAGACTCATTTATGGTATAATAAGACCCTGTATTTTTGGAAATTTCGGGCAGAAAATCTACTAAATTATTTCTCAAATCTACAGTACTGACCAGGCTATCCGGATGAAAAAGGGTTTGGTTTTGCCAACCAACAGTTTTTCCTTCGCCCCTCAAAATTCCGGTAGCACCGATTTTCTGGATGGATTCAAAATAGGGGTTTTCGGGATTTACATCGAGGTAGGGCATCAGGTAAGCTTTTGAGTTTAGCAACTGTAACTGAACCTCTCGAGCTGAAACCTTTTCAACGCCCACTTTATTTTTTATGGCAACAGTGGCCAATGCACCGGCTGCTTGCCCAATAAGCATACAAACAGGCTGTAGCCGCGTGGTGCCATTTACCAGATTGGTTACCGAAATGGATTTTTCTGCCACGATTATGCCTTTTTGATTTTTTGGAATCAGTGTACCCAACGGAAGCGAGTAGGAGGGAACCGGATAAAAATGAAGGTCGGGCAGGTTTTTGTGATCGGGGTATGCTGCGTGATGATGATCTACCGGATAGTCGCCCACGGCAATGGCGGTGCGGTATAGCGGTTCTTTTTGCTCGAAAGGCTTTGCCAGATCATTCAAATCAAAAAGGACGTGTCCTTTTATCCGTCGTGACTCCCGATGATACGGAATCATAGGTAAATGATCGGTAGTGGGAAATACATCTTCGGCCAGTCCCAGATTTTTAAAACCCAGCTCGGTTTGTAAATAGTAAACATAGCAGAGAGTATACCATTTAGCTTTTTCTATGGCTTTTTTCCGTTGATCCTCGTTCATTTCGATAAGGTTGAGGTAATAATCGTTTCCATAGATGGGCCAGTTGATCATGTAATAGTCATTGGGAAGCTTGCCATATTCCAGCATTTTCTCACAAGGCCAAAGTGTACGGGTAATACTATCGGGATTGCATTTTCCGGCACAAGTGCAGTAAAATGGGGAAGGGTCGTAATTTTCTGGTTTTGGTATGGTTTTATCTGCCCCGAAACCATAGTCTTTTAAAACCGCCACATAGGTGAGGTCTTGAATGATATCATTCGCTTTTTTGGGAGCAATTTCTTCGCCCGTTTCTTCTCTGGAATCCATGCCAATCCGGTAGTCAACCCCTGCCAATGCTGCCACATCGCCCTGCTCAGTGGCATCGATAATAATTTTAGCTTCAAGCTCATGAATTTCACCTTTTTTACTGACGATAACCTCCCAACTATTCTTTTTCCTTTTTAAAGAAATTAATCGGGTTTGATACCAAACAGGCACATCAGCCTTTTGAAGCATATCATTCAAAATTCGGGCAGCAACCTGAGGTTCAAAAAGTACATTACTTACCCATCCGGTTTTCAAAGCTTCTGAGCCACCGTAATAATTTTCCAATTCAGTGCGGAACTCGTGCCACAGACCCGATTTTAGAAGGTAGTTTCCATCGATAGCACTCACACCTGCCGATGTAAGCATGCCACCGGGCCATAATTCGGTTTCGATGAGCAGCGTTTTCACACCAGCCCGGGAGGCTTGAATAGCCGCCATAGTACCACTGGCTCCGGCACCTATAATCAGCAAATCGGGATTTTCTGTTGCAAAAAGAGACAAATTAAGAGAAATAGTAAGTAGAACAATTTTAATTATAGGCGGCCGCATACCTGAAATCTGTTTTTTGTGATGAATATAATGCGAAAGAATTAAAAAATTATTAATACAGACCCAAAGAGATGAGGTTTATCTACATGTCTTAGGCAAATAGCATTTTATTTAGGTAATTCGGGAAATTTTAATTTCAACCAAAACCAATAAAAATGAAAACAAGAATTTTGAATGGTATTATTTTAATAAGCCTGGTGGTGTCTACGGCGGTTACAGCTCAAAATCGCGGACAATTCAAGGCCTTATTGTTTACGAAAACCGATGGTTTTCACCATGAAAGCATTCACGAGGGGGTTACGGCAATACGTCAACTAAGTCAGCGTCATACTTTCAGTGTGGATTGGCAGGAAAACGCCTCGGTATTCAGCGATGACAGACTGAAAAATTACGATGTGGTAATTTTTCTAAACACTACCGGTGATATTTTGAATGCGGAGCAACAAGCCGCTTTTGAGAAATACATAAAATCGGGCAAAGGTTGGGTAGGCATTCACTCAGCTGCCGATACCGAATACGAATGGGATTTTTACACCAAAATGGTGGGTATGATGTTTAAAATTCACCCGCAACAGCAAACCGCCTATTTAAAAGTAGAAGACAGCAATTTCCCGGGTATGGAGCGTTTTCCAAAGAAATTGCTTTGGACAGACGAGTGGTATGAATATCAAAAACCGTACAAATCAAATGACCTGCACTTTTTGGTTTCTTTGGATGAAAAAACATACGATCCAAAAACCAAATGGGGAACAAACGAGGGTGTAGGCATGGGAGATTTTCACCCGATGTCGTGGTACCATAACTACGAAGGCGGCAGAGCTTTTTATACCG
>JAHEBN010000042.1 GCA_024645245.1 Jiulongibacter sp.
TGTCATGTTGGCATTAAGAAACAAAACTCTAGTTAGCTGGGGACCATGATTTTGAAGTCCATTCCCCTGTAAATACATCGCACTCACGCCAAATTTACTATTGAATTGGTAACTAGGAACTGCCTCAAAAGCAACAAAACGTAACATTTCGGTAATTTCCTTGGTGTCACCATCTTCGGTATCTTGCCTTTGAATCAAGGTAAAAGCAGGGTGTGCCCCGACCCGAAAACCAAACTTTTTATGATCTACCAATCTATATCTTACCCACCAAAGCAAAGAACCTTTTTGGGCATTAGGTACCATTCTGAAATCTGGCTCGAAACTTAGATTCTTTTTCCTAAAAGAAAAATTGGCTACAACCGCCGGGTGATTTAAGGAGAATGTTGGAATGATGGAAAATCCATTATTGGTAATTCCTACATTTCCAGAAAATTTAAAACTATTTTGCGTACTGTCATTTGATTGTGCACGAGCACTAGAAGATAATAGAACGAAAAGAAATAAACTTTGAAAAAGCTTCATTTTGAATGTTTTAACTAAAGATTTTAATACTTACACAAAATTACATCCTTACAAAAGGTCAATTCTTATACATTTTACGGTTTTGCCAACCAGTTTTACTGATGTGTTTTATTTTTAGTATTTTAAGGAATAGATTTGAATAAAAAAGCGGAATGGAAATTTACGACAGCATAAAAAAGTACAGTGACACCTTTAAAAATAAAACACTGCATCCATTAATCAATTTGGTTGATTTAAACCTTTCTGACCCTATTCCAAGAACCAGGTTTAGGTTAGAATTTTATGCCATTGTGATCAAAGAAACCAACTGTGGCGATTTAAGATACGGCAACCAATATTATGATTATTCTGATGGAACAGTAGTGTTTTTAGGCCCTGGGCAAGTGATAAGTAACGAACCCGAAGGCGAAATGCACCAACCTTATGGTAAGGCACTAATATTCCATCCAGACCTTTTAAAAGGAACCAGTCTCGGAAAGCACATTCAGGAATATTCTTTTTTTAGCTATCAATCTTTTGAAGCCTTACACCTTTCGGATAAAGAAAAAGAGACTCTGAAAATTTGTTTTGACAATATTTCCGCCGAAATAAATCAGAACATCGACATCCATAGTAAAAAACTTATTGTTGCCAATTTGGAACTTTTGCTTAAATATTGCACTCGTTTTTATGACCGTCAGTTTATTACCCGTGAACATGTAAATCATGGAATTATAGAACAATTTGAGCAGAAATTAAATGCGTATTTCTTAGGTGAACATTTGAAAACAGATGGCATACCATCCGTAGCTTTTTTTGCCGAACAATTACACCTTTCAGCCAATTATTTTGGCGATTTAATAAAAAAAGAAACTGGCAAAACGGCCTTAGAATACATCCAAATCAAACTCATTGACACCGCCAAAGAACGTATTTTTGATACTACCAAGTCCATTAGTGAAATCTCTTACGAACTCGGCTTCAAATACCCGCAGCATTTCACTAGATTATTTAAGCAGAAGGTAGGGTTAAGTCCGTTGGAGTATAGAGGTTTGAATTGAGATTTTCATTGCCACGAATGCACTAAAGAAACACGAATTATTCGTGTATTATTCGTGCATAGTTGGTATTATTATTTGTCCTGCATCCCGAGATCTGGACTTTAAATACCCATAGCATATTACCGGGCTTAAATGCTGAAAGTGAGGGTAAGTCCCTTGGAGTGAAGGGAGGTGAATTGAGGTATTTTGATTTTTTTGCCAAAAATATTTGACATTAGTGCTTTTATTGGTACTTTTAATAGCACTATTAAAAATACTATTGGAAATGATAGCAGCAAATGATTTAAAAGTTAGGGGTTTAAAGGCCATTGACGAAGAAATGGAACATTTTGATGAAGTTGGAATCACAGTAAGAGGTAAAGTGAAATATGTGATTATGAAAGTTGAAAAGTTTGATGAACTTCGGGAATATGAATTAGAAAAGGCACTGGCAGAAGCACGGGAGGACATCAAAGAGGGAAGGTCTGTAGTAGAATCAGCCGAAGAACATATAAAAAGACTTTGGAATGATTAAGATTGTCAGTACTGGCCGCTATGAAAAGAGTCTTGAAAAATTCAAAAAGCAACATCCAGAACTTAAGAATCAATACGCTAAGACATTATTTTTATTAGAAGAAAACCCTTTTCACCCTTCACTTCGTCTTCATAAATTACAAGGAAATTTACAGGAATTTTATTCGGTTAGCATCAACATGAAATATAGAATATTGCTTGATTTTATTATTCAAGACGATCAGATTATTCTTTTAGATATCGGTAATCATGATTATTTGTATCGTTAAGAAATAGTTAACAAATTAAAAACCTAAATCCTATAATCTGACTTGCTAGAAAGGCAAATTAATTGTGTTTTTGATTAAAAAGATGCAAGAATTAAATGCCATTTTAAAGCAAAAAAAGATAAGCTAATCAAAATAAAAGCACACGAAAAATCGAATGCTTTTATCTTAAAGAATTTATATTAAAAGAAAATTACAACCTTCCAACTTCTCTCCAAACATTCAACTCATCCTTAAATCTATCATTGATTACCTCCAGTTTTGTATCAATACGCATGGTAGGTCTATTTTTTAGGTTATAAGGTTTCCATTCCGGGGCATCTTTCGCGAAAGGTTTGCCTGTTTTAGCAAAGTTCGTCCATAATTCTGCAAAATTATGTGAGGCTATAACTCGTTCGGGCTTGTTGCCACCGAAGAAACTTGGCTTATCAGCAGATTCATTGTTGAATTTGAAGCTAATATCCATGGCATGAGGTGTTCCCATTTCGTAGTCTGTTCCGGGGATTTTCACCTCTGACTTATAGCCAAAATTGTAGAGATACACATTAGCTCCGCCTTGTTTTGCTTTTTTCTCAGCAATATCCACAGAACCCAAACCCATCAAAGTAATGGACGAAATAGCGATATAAATATCTGCTGGTGAGGCACTAGGCCTTGCTTTTCGATAAGTATCAATTATTTTTTTGGTATTATCTCCATAAGTAGGCTCAAATTTTTTGTGCAATGCCTCAAAATCATAAGTGGCAAATTCAGTTTCTTTTCTTTCCCAAGCAAAAAATGCCCATTCGTCCTCATTCCATCCCACTAAAAGTGGTTTATCTTTAGAAATCATGGGTGCTGTAGGATCGAATGGATTGTTCGGAAGAGCTTTACCATCAACCACAGGTCCAAAACCACCGTAGTTTCTACGCATGAAACCTTGGTTTTTATTTTTCTCAATAAAAGGCGGCACAAATGGAAGTTTTCCTTGCATTGCTAATAGTTCCGAGGCAGGTACATCCAAAATCTTTTTCCAATCTTTCGGTTCGATATTCAGCTCTTTCAAAAGCATCAGTGTAGTTTCAGCTGCCACTTCTTTCTGTGTCATTCTTACCCCAGGTCCGCTTTCAATAGATGCTTTATTGAAATATGGGGCTGCAGATGGCATGGCATATAAACAAGACGTTTTGGCTCCACCCCCTGACTCACCCCAAATCATAACATTATTGGGATCTCCTCCAAAATTGGCAATATTGGTATTGACCCATTTTAGTCCTTCCACTATATCCAACATGCCATTATTTCCTGAGCCTTCGTAGTCTGCACCGCCGAGTTCTTCGAGATACAGAAAGCCCAATAAGCCTAAGCGGTGGTTAGTTTCTACCACTACCACATCAAAATTACGAGCAAGATTTGCCCCATCTTGCCCTCCTGAACCACCGGAGCCGATTACAAAACCACCTCCATGACTGTAAAACATCACAGCTCGTTTTTTACCATCGTTGGCTGGTGTCCAAACATTAAGGAAAAGGCAATCTTCAGACGGTGCAGGCTCATTTCTTCTTGGGTTTTGGATAGCTGGAGCACCCAAAGTAAGTGTTTCCTTTACGCCAGTCCAAGGCTCGAGAGGTGCTGGTCTGCGGAATCTTCTTTCACCCGATGTTTTGCCAGCGTAAGGCACACCTTTGAAAATATTTACGCCATTTTCTCTGTAACCTTTTATTTTACCATAATTGGTATCAGCATTAATAAATTCTTCAAATAACGAATTTGAAAAAGCATAATTTGTAAGCGACAAACCTGCCACTGACAGTGCTGTTTTGTTTAAAAATTCTCTTCTTTTCATAGTATTTTTATGTTGAATACTTTAAATATTAAACTGATTTAAACCACCCTTCAAAGCAATGGTTTTACCTTTCCAGATCAAATTACCGGTAATGGTCTGCGGTAATTCAATCTGAATTTTCCATTTTCCATTTTCCAATTTGTAGCTTGCCGAGATGCTGCCTTTTGGGTGTGGTATTGCTCCACTTATATCCGTTATTTGCCCTAAATGAGGCATAATTTTTACTTTTGAAAACGATAAACCGTCACTGTCAATTCCTAAAATCGTACGGTAAAATTCGATATTGGGACTTGAGCCCCAAGCATGGCAATCGGAGCGGGTATTATCAACATTAGAAGTTTCTGCCCAGGTAGTTAGCCCCATATCGATATTTTCACGCCATTTATCTAGCCATTTCAGATAGTCATTTCCTTTTCCCGCTTTGATTAAGGCTTGATGTAAATAATATTTGAAATAGATAGATGCCGGAGCGAGTTGAGTATTGCTTATGAGTTGATTGGCAATTTGAGTTGCTTCTTGTGGCGAAGTTATTCCCGTCAAAATAGCCAATGAATTAGTATGTTGAGAAAACTCATCTTTTTCTTCTCGGTCGGCAAATAGCTTTTTATTTGCATCCCAATATTTAGTACGAATAGTCTTTTTCAAAACTTCTATTGCTTTGAGATATTCATTAGCATAAGCAGGGTTGCCTAATTTGTTTTCTAAATCGGCGGCGACTTGATAGGCCCAAAGTAGTTGCAAATCAAGTACTGCCGAAGTTCCATTAGCACCCATTGGTCCAGCACCAGCCTTCCATTCTTTGGTATCTACCCAGTCAGTAAACATCCATTGTGGCGTGTTTTTTAAAGAGCCGTCTGCCAGTTGATAGCTTTTGAAATATTCTAAAATTTGACGAACACCTCCTATTTTACCTTTGACAAAGTCAACATCAGCTGCGTATCGGCTATAATCTTGTAACATTCCAATATACCAAAGCGAAAACATAGGGATAAATTGTGGTGTATAAGAGGGGTGACGACTCAAAGTAACTCCTTCGGGTGTTCGAGAGAAGTCCATTAAGTTGATGGCATTTTTAACGAGCCTATCATCTCCACTGTTGTAAAGTGACACCATAGCCTGAATTCTACCATCGCCGATGTATTGCAATTGCTCATAATAGGGGCAGTCCATATAAGTTTCGTAGGCACAAAGACGAGCTGTTCGCCAACCTATATCGAGTATTTTACCCATTTCTGCATCCGATGTGGTCAGATTTGCATTCATTTTAAAAGGATATCCAGTAAAAGTGCCATAAATGTCATTGATACTGATTGGCTCATTTTGGGTAACAATACTTAATTGGAGATAGCGATAGGTCCGATAAGTAAGACTTACAAATTTTTGATTGTTACTACCATCTGAAATCAAACTATCCTTTCGACCTAAAAACTGCTTGCCGTCCGTTTCATTCCTATTGCCTTTTGAAGGGTATTTGATATACATCGTTTCAGCATAATTTAAAGTAATCGAGGCATCCTTTCCACCGCTGAATTCTATATTTGGATATGCATTTGTCAGGTAACTTTGGTCTAAAATCACCTTGACGGTTGAATTTGCAGGAATAATGACATCGGCTTTCCTTTGTGGAAATCCATCGGGTAAGGTAATATTTCCTTCTACATGGGCAACCTTTGTCAATCGCTCATCTTTCAATTCCATTTGTGGAATGATAGACGGCACCAGCATCCAACCACTCATGGTACCAAAGGGTCCTAATATATTTTTTGGTACTCCAGATCCTATTTGTCTTGCTTTTTGCCAATTGGTATCATCGAAATTTTCGCTTTGCCAATCTTTTGGCGTTAGTGCCATATTTCTCACTTCGCCGGCACCTGCCACATAATAAGCTCTAACGTTAAATCTGATGGGTGCAAAGCTTTTGTCTTGTTCGCAAAGCCACGAGGTATTTGTGTTAACCAAACCTTCAGCAGAAGTATTACCTTGTAAGATAAATGCTGTTCTGTGTGATATTTGAGCTTCCGGTTTGAATTCGCCTTCATTCCAAACCTGTGCAGCCAAGGTGTTTTTTCCAGCTTTTAGATAGGAAGCAATATCAATTGTTTCATAATTCCAATGAGCAATATCACCTCTGGCAGGGCCCATAGAAACCAATGTTTCATTTATAAAAAGTTTGTACCGATTATCAGCAGAAACGTGAATTATAAACTTATTTGGCTTTGTAGCTATATCAATTGTTTTTCTGAATAAATACACGCCATAGCCATCGTTTGTAATACCCGGAACGGTAATCCACTGTGCATGCCATCTTTTATTAATAACGTCTGGTTCGCCAGTGGGAGGTCCAAACTGTGCTTTTGCTAACACCAGAAACAAGGAGAAGATTAGGCATAGACTAATTGTTGCTTTCATATTTTTTTATATTACTTTAAAAAACTGACTTCAATTCCGCTTCCAATCGGCATCAAAACCGTATCAAAAGCATTGGTCTCTCTAATTCTATTGCGATATGCTATGGCTTCAGGTAATGAATGCGGCGGAAAAATCATATTATCTGCCAAAACCCAGGCACCTGTTTTTAGTTTTGGAAAAAACAAATCGAAACAAGGTAAATAGAGTTCTTTCCATACATCTACCAAAACAAAGTCGAAGGTTTCGGTAGCATTTGTAATGGATTCAATGGCATCGCCCACTCTGAAGTCAATAAACTCAGCTAAACCTGCATCTTCGGCTTTCTGCCTGGCATAAGCGGCTTTTTCAGGACTTATTTCTAAAGTTATCACCTTTCCACCATTCGCTTTTGCCGCTTCGGCCAACCAAATAGTAGAATAACCATAAGAAGTTCCGATTTCTAAAATTGTATTAGAGTTTGCGGATTTAGCCAAATTATTGATAAACATGCCGACTTCCTCCCCCACAGGCAGCAAAAATTCGTTCAGCCTTTGATTACGCTCTTCATGCGAAAGTGTCTGTACAAGAATGTCTTCCGCCTCAATACGTTGATGATATTCGGCTAAAACGTTTTCTATTTTATTGTCGATTTTTATCATTTATAGTGTTTTAAAAATTTTAAAAATTGCTCTTGTTTAAATAGATTCAATTTAGAAACAGTAGTTAGTATTTAAACCTAAATCCCTAAATTCTAAATCATCAAGTGTTGTTTTAGGAATGCAATGACCTTTTCCCTTATTTCATCTACGTCATACATTCTACCAAAACGCGGGGCATCTTTTACAATAGTCAGTTCATTTTTCACCCTGTAATAATTAAGCCAGGAACTAAAAAGTTTGGACTGTTTATTGGAAACAATATTGTCTTTTTCACCGTGAAAAATGATAAAAGGAGGGTCATTTTTATCAAAATAGGTAATCGGACTTGCCGCTTTTGCCAAATCTGGACGTGCTACAGTTTTTGCCAAACTAGGGATCAAAAATTAAATAAATATTAGATTGTGGCAAAATAGCACAAATTTAATTCAGCAACTTTCCTATACTATCAAGGGTATTTTGTCCATTTAAATTGAAGATTAAAAAATATCTTGAAGGTTTGAATTTGACTTTTTTAAGGTATTTTAAAGGATCCATTGAATTTTAACTCATTTGAATTTATCTTTAAACTTCCTCCAAGCTATTTTGAAAATTAAAAAAAGAAACCTGTAAAACTACTTTAGTGTATATCCCAAACAAACTCACTGACACCGCTAAAAAATGTATTTTTGATACCACCAAGTCCATTAGTGAAATCTCCTATGAACTTGGTTTTAAATATCACCAGCATTTCACCCGATTATTTAAACAAAAAGTTGGGGTTTCACCCAATGAATTCAGAAACTTAAACTAAAAGGCAAGACCATAAAGCCCTAATAACATGAAATTTAACCTAATATTTCTACTTTTTCTATCCTTTTCGGTCTTTGCACAAAATACCAATCTGGTTTTACATTTATTTCCGGCAGGTACAGAACTTATCGGAAATATCCCATATGCGGACGACACACTGAAAAAACATCAATTAGATATTTATTTACCTGAAAATACGCAGGGCAAAATTCCTTTAGTGGTATTTATTCATGGCGGAGGCTGGCTGGTCAATGATAAATATGCCGATATTGGGTATATGGGAAACACGGTTTCGGCAATCATAAATAATGATTTTGCTGTCGCGTCTATCGATTATAGATGGGCTTCGCAGGCAGCTTTTCCTGCCCTGATTCAGGATTGTAATGCGGCACTTAGCTTCCTTTGTAAAAATGCAGACAAGTATCATTTGGACGAAACACGGATTGCTCTCATGGGATTTTCTGCCGGAGGACATCTGGCTTCCTTACAAGGTTTGGCGAATAATAATGAAATACCAGACTTTTATATGAAAGGTACGACTCAGAAGTTTAATATAAAAGCAGTGCTTGATTATTACGGACCATCCGAATTGGCCTCTATGCCAAGTAGTGAAGACCCGCTGGCTCCGGAAGCCATTTTACTAGGAGCTACGCCAATTTCCCGCCCGGATTTATCGAAAATTGCCAGTCCGATTAGTTACGTAGATAAAAATGACCCGGCTTTTCTGATTTTTCACGGTGAAAAAGACGATATGGTTCCAAACAGACAATCCAAATTATTAAGCGGCTGGCTAAATGCAGTGGGTGTAAAAAACAATCTTACCATCGTGCCTAGTGCCCCACATTATGGTAAAATGTTTGATACCGAAGTATACAAGGAAATGGTAATCGATTTTTTGAAGGAATATATGAAATAAGTGAGCCAAAAATCTCACTTAATAGTTCAAAACCAACCCCACTCCCATGCCCATATCGCTGTCATAATGTGTTTTGACGCCTATGTTTTTATTGAGGATATAGCTTAGTCCAGCCATATATTCCTTATCACTATTCACCATAAATGATGCTCTTAATCTTTTGGAAATTGGAATGTCATCCCGTTTTATTTGCACTCTTATGTTGCCGTCGTGATACACTTCTGTTTGTAATATAACAAGCATGGGTAAGGTATATGCAGCTCCTATGCTGAACTGTGTCCTATTGTCTTTAGTGCTTTTCTGACCAAAAAGATTCTTTTCGATCTCATTATGTCCTAATTTTCTGTAACGCCAATCAAAACCGACGAAAGGCATAAACCATTGCATTCGACCAATATACCTGCCGATGTGTGTTTCCGTTTCGTATCCATGCAAATCGCTATAGCCCAATCTCCATTCGGTACCAAAACTCCATCGGGTGTTTTGCAACATGGTCATACCGTCGTTACCGTTTGTAGCAAAGTCGTTTATTGCCATAAAATGCAGCCCATTACTTTCCTTTTGAAGCTTATTATACGCCCATTTTTTGTCTGGTAATAAAGGATTCGGGGCTTGATTTTCGTAACTAAAGACACGATTCATCCCCGCCATCATGTGATATAAAATATGACAATGAAAAAACCAGTCGCCATCGAGATTGGCTTCAAACTCGATTACATCGGTCTCCATCGGCATGATGTCCAGCACATTTTTGAGCGGAGAATATTCCCCTTTAGAATTTATCAACCTAAAGTCGTGCCCATGTAAGTGCATAGGGTGTCGCATCATGGAATTATTGTAGAGCGTTATTCTTACTATTTCACCTTTTTTAATAAGAATTTTGTCCACTTCTGAAAGCACCTTATTATCCATACTCCACACATAGCGGTTCATGTTTCCGGTAAGTTGAAACCTTAACTCTCTTATTGGAGCATCAACTGGTAAAGTTGTTTTAGTGGGTGATTTCAGCATGTTATAGTTGAGTGTAACAATATCGCTTTGAGGCATGTCTGCCATTTCCTGATTTAACGGAGCATCCGCTTGCAGATCAACTTTCTTAGAATTACTATTTTTGGCTCCCGTAATCTCGGGATACATGACCGTATTCATATCCATTTGTTGCAGACTCATGTCCATGCCCATGGTATTCATGTCGCCATTGATTTTCATCATGCTGTTCATCATTTTCATGCCTTCAAAATACTTGAGCTTTGGCATAGGGTTTGCCAACTGTTTGATTCCAGTACCAATATAAATCGAGGCTGACTTGGTACGGTCTTCTGGTGTAGCCAGAAATTCAAAAGCTGTATTTTCTGCTGGTATAGAGACTATAACATCATAGGTTTCAGAGACTCCGATAATCAATCTATCTACCTCAACAGGTTCGACGTCGTTACCATCATTGGCCACAACTGTCATTTTTCCACCTGCATATTTAAGCCAAAAATAAGAGGAAGCTCCACCGTTTGAAATACGAAGCCGCACTTGATCCCCTGCTTTAAACTGCGACAATTGACTTTCGCTCTGCCCATTTATGAGGAATTTATCGTAATACACATCGCTTACATCCATGGCCAACATACGCTTCCATTCATTGTTGATTTTGGTCTTAAAATGCCCGGCCTTTATGGCCTCCACATAACTCTGTGTGGTACCTTTTTTGATCGCAAACCAATCAGAGGCATTGTGCAACATACGATGTACATTATCTGGATTGTAATCTGTCCATTCGCTGAGTATAACTGGTATTTGCGGAATATCATCAATCCCTTTTCTGAAAGTTGGGTCATTAGCTCTTTTTTTCAAAATCAATGAGCCGTACATGCCGATTTGCTCTTGAAATCCGAAATGACTATGATACCAATGTGTGCCGCTTTGAATTATAGGAAAGCGATAAACATGCGTACTATTTGGCTCAATAGGCATTTGTGTCAAAAAAGGAACCCCATCTTCCTTGTTGGGCACATACAAGCCATGCCAATGCAGGGTTGTTCCTTCTTTGAGTTGATTGTGA
Source organism: Jiulongibacter sp. (assembly GCA_024645245.1). Taxonomy (GTDB): domain Bacteria; phylum Bacteroidota; class Bacteroidia; order Cytophagales; family Spirosomataceae; genus JAHEBN01. The sequence continues at coordinate 10,972 of JAHEBN010000042.1, forward strand.
ACTACTATTTCGGCTGTATCTCCTTCTGTAAAAGTCAATGTTGGCATAGGAATTTGCCCATTTACGGCTATGGCATGTTTGGTTTTACCAGAGAAATTGACCAATGAATCTTTGATAACAAGTTCATAGTGGACAACTTTTTGGGCTGATAAATTTTGAATTAAAAAAAGTAAAAAAGCAAGAATTGATAATGGTCTTAGAAAATCTATTCTAAATGAATTCATAAGTTTTTATTAAAAATATAGCGTAACAAAAAAAACCACGGCAAATGAAAATTAATTTACTTCGAAGTTTAGCATCATGCCGTCATCTTCGTGTTCCAGGTTGTGACAATGCACCAAAAATTTACCCTTTTGCGTAAAAGTCATTTGAACTTTTACCTTCTCATTGGGTGCTACAAGCACAGTATCCTTCCATCCCTTTTCTTGTGCCATTATCGAATTACGACCGCCCGAGCGAGATTTAACCTGAAACTGAACGCCGTGGATATGCATAGGATGTGGTTCATTGCCTGTGCTATTATCAAATTCCCAAATCTCCGTGTTACCAAGGTTTACGGTTTCGTCTATTCGGCTCGCTTCAAATGTCTTCCCATTTATTTTATTCATTCCCCCACCCATGGCCATCATGCCCATAGTAAGCTTAAACTGACGAGTTTTACTGGCAGCTGAAAGTTTATCCAAAGGAAGCAGTACACTTGGCATTTTAAAGGTATCAGTTTCTGTTTTAATCACATTAAAACTCAAAATATCAAAGGTTTGCGTGCCTTGTGAATTGCCCATTCCGTTGAATTTTTCACTTTTTAAATAAATCTTCTCTCCTACTTTAAGATTTGAAAAATCTATTAAAATATCAGCTCTCTCAGCTGGAGCAAACATAAGGCTCTTTAGTGTTTCAACTTGAGGCAAAATTCCTCCATCAGATCCTATCAAATAAAAATCAGCATTATTGCTCAAGGCTAAATTATAAATCCTTGCCGAGGAACCGTTTAGTACTCTAAACCGATAGAAACCAGTAGCTACTTCCACAAAAGGCTTATTTGTGCCATTTACTAAAACATGATCGCCCAAATAGCCACTCATAACTTCCATTCTGCTTGGATTATGTCTGATTGTTCCATCAGTATTGAATCGTTTATCTTGAATAATAAGTGGAATTTCATGAGACCCACGTGGTAAATTCAAGGCTTTTTCTTCCCGACTTTCCACAATAAAAAGTCCAGAGAGTCCTTTAGTAACCTGCTCACCAGTGTGTTGGTGCATGTGGGGATGGTACCAATTTAAGCCTGCAGGTTGGTTTACTGAAAATTGAAAATCAAAATTTGCATTGGGCTTTATCATGTGGTCAGGATGACCGTCCATTTCAGCTGGAATTACCAAACCGTGCCAGTGTATATTAGTGTCTTCCGCTAAATTATTCTGAAATGGCAGGCTAATATATTGACCTTTTTGTGCCTTAATTGTTGGACCCAGCAAACCATTTTCTCCATAGCCCAAAACATTTACTTTTGACTTACTTAAAAGTGTATCCTGACTTGTTTGAGCTTTTAAAACTGAGGACAAAGCGTATTCACTAGGAATCTTTAGTATAGTAATAAAGTCACCTACCGAGGAAATGTCGGGAGATACATCCATGTGCATACATGAGGAGAGAAAACTCTCCCCAGTAGCAATGGCTATCGTGCTAAATCCCAAACTTTTCAGAAAATCTATCCTTTTCATTGTTTGATAGTTTCCACGGTTTTACCGCAACTCAACATTTGAGATCCAAAATATGGATTTTTAATGGCATCTTCTTTACTCAACCAGTCAGCTCCTTTGCCACCATTGGCCATAGGACAGTGTTGAAAATAGGTCGGAGTCTCTTGAGGTGAAGCTTTCATCAAGCCGTACATATTTTTCGATAAGTTGGTGAAGTCACTTCTTTGCTTGCTAAGGTCTTTAGAATCAGCTATTTTCTTAGCATCTGCTGCTAAATCTTTAAATACTTTCATCCATACCATGTGGACATCCATAGCTAGTTTTCCTATTTTTACCGATTCAATCGCCTTCTGCAAATCACCGCCTTTTGAAGCTGCCATGGCAGCATCAGAAGAAACCAAAGCATCTTTTAATGCATAATAAGAATCAAAAACTGCCGTCAACTCTGAGGTTTCAGTGGCAGATTCTTTTTTTGCCCTATGCTCATGCATTTTCATTTCCTTTTTAGGCATATCCATTTTTGCCTCAACTTTTGCTTTTCTTTCGTATTGACAACACGACGCCAATTTCGCATAAGCCTCATCAGGAGCCAAAAACTTATCGCTGTCGTAACCACTCAAAGCAATCCGCTTCAAAATTTCGTCCTGACTTGTCTTTTTGAAGTTGTACGTTAGAGTAGCCATTTTGGTGTCTTTGTTCCAATCTACTTTGGCTATCTTTTTAAGATTTCCAGCTTTTTCGATAGTGGCTTTGCACATATCGCAGTTACCATATACTTTTACCGTTTCGGTTTTCGAATTTCTAATTTGTGCATAAGAAACTGTGCATGAAAGTATTGAAAACAATACTATCCATACTTTTGATATTGATTTCATTTTGATTTTATTAAATGTAAATTTTGAAAATAAGCCAAATGGCTTTATGCAATTAAATGCATTGGTTTGGGCAGACTTGTCCCTTGGAAAAGTATAAATCAGCCTATATTTGGTGGAGTCCAAATACTTAAATAACCTGCAGATGAGTAGGTTTGTTTGTAGTGATTGTTACACTTTAATTCCAGATTTGGATAAGATTCTCTTTCTAAGGTTAAAGATATGGGCAATGCAAATACATGATTTACGATTCCACAATGACAAGAGGGATTGTTACAGGTACCATCACAATCAGCTGAATTTTCGGCATTTTGCTTACCGCAACAATCTTTCATTTCCTTTACGGGTTCTTTGCCACAACATAGGTTTTCAGTTTTGGCCTCTGACTTCATATGAAAAGCTAGCACCCCATACTGGGAAAACAAGGTTCCTAAAAGCACCAGTGAAATCAATATGTATGATTTAAAAGCCATTAACTTATGAACGAATAAATTCATGAATAAGTTTGGATTTGAAACTGAAGATTTAAAATCGCATCAAATATCGTATATTCTATAAAACCAATGCATTTAAATATCCTTTACCCTTTCCTGAAATACCCTGGGCTTGTGCTTGTGTGCTTTTTAAAGAAATTATTGAAATGTGTCACTTCTGTAAAGCCAAGAGCATAGGCAATTTCTGAAATGTTCCAATTACTTTGTTTGAGCATAATTTTAGCCTCTTGCAAAAGTCTTTGAGCTATTATTTGAGTAGTTGTTTTTTGAGTGACTTCTTTTACTGCTCTGTTCAGATGGTTGACATGCACATTGAGCTGCTCTGCAAAATCAGAGGCAGAACGAACCTTTATTTTCGGATGGTTTTCATCAATAGGAAACTGCCTTTCCATTAATTCTAAAAACATCGTCGAAATTCTTTGAGCGGCATTTATATTTGAACCACCACCTGCCAGCTTATCTAAAAGAGAAGCTGGTTCCATTTTCATTGCAAAATGTAATAATTCAAAGACCAGATTACGCAGTACATCGTACTTATGTACATATTCGGAATTTATCTCCTCAAACATTTTAGCAAAAATTGGCTTAACCAATCCTGCTTGTTCTTCTGTAAGTTCAAACACATGATTACCAGTCGGTTGAAAAACGGAGTATTGATTTAAATCTCCAAATCTTTGAAAGAAATCCTGATTAAAAATACAATAAGAACCCTCAACAATACGCTCCAGATTTTCACATTTATAAGGAATATGTGGATTCGAAAAAAGCAATGCTTGCTTTTTGACTTTTATCACACGGTCGGCATATAACATTTCGATATCACCAAAAACATACATGATTTTATAAAAATCTCTCCTTTTATAAGGTAAATTTCTGGCTTTACCGGGTTCTACAGCCTCATGTTTAAGCACATTGAAATGCCCGATATTGTTTTTCAAACTATCAGGAATCCAATCAAACTTGCGTTTGTAAAAGTCTTCTAATGATTCTTTGTTATCCATTTTCTTTTTTTTGCCACTAATGCACCAATTAAAGACGAATAATATTCGTGCATTCGTGGCATTTTTTTTGCCACCAATGCACCAATTAAAGACGAATAATATTCGTGCATTCGTGGCATTTTTTTTACCACTAATGCACTAATTAAAGACGAATATTTATTCGTGCAATCGTGGCATTTTTTTACTAATAGTGCACTAATTAAAAACGAATCTTATTCGTGCATTCGTGGCTTCTCCTTTAAAGAACAATTCTTTTGGTATTCAATTTTAATTCTCCAAAATTCACCAATAGTGCTAATTTATTTTCTGATACTTTTAGGTAATTTATGCATTGAGCTGTAAACTCATCTGTCAATCCTGAAACACCTTTTACCTCTAAAATAATAGAATCATAAACCACAAAATCAGCATAAAAATGATGAGGAAGAATTATTCCTTTGTAATTTACTTTGTACTGTTTTTCACGCTCAAATGGAACACCAGCCCTATTAAATTCATATTCCAAAGCATCTTTGTAAACTATCTCTGCAAAACCAGGCCCCAGATTATTATGCACTTCCATGCATTTCCCAATGATTTGGTAAGATTCTTCTTTAAAGTATATTTCTGTCATACTTGTATTTTATTTTTTGCCACTAATGCACTAATTAAAGACGAATAATATTCGTGCATTGGTGGCATTTTTTTACTAATAGTGCACTAATTAAAAACGAATCTTATTCGTGCATTCGGGCATTTTAAATGCCTTAAAGTTTAATATTCAATCCCACATTCCAAACCACTTTGTCTCCTGGTATGGTCGACCTCAGTTTATATGTCAAAATGGAAGAAATACCAATTGGACAGTTTTCCTTATTTATCCGCAAAGTTTCATTTACGTAAGTCCCTTGTTTGCCATCCAGATTCAAATAAAATAGCTGCGGAAAAAGGCTCAAATAATAGTTCTTATTGATAGAGATATGCGGAAAACGAGGTTGTAAAGAAACAAAATAGCTGTTCTGTACGGCATAAGAATCGAGTCCTTTCGAATACAAACCATAAAAACCCAATTGGAATTTCGGAGAGTGAATATAAACAGGAAAAAGCTCAGCGGCTATATATCGCTGAGATATGTACCTTTTAACCTCAGCTCCATTTATAGTAACAGTATTTTCTCGAATCACATAGGAAGGGTGAGCACCTACATTAAAACCAAAATGTTCCCTGTTTTTGATTCTGTAACGCATCCAATAGATATAAGACCAGGGTTTTCCATTCAAACCCCAGCGAAATTCAGGCTCAAAAAACACTCCTTTTTTACCTATAGTTAGATTGATAATTGCCGCTGGTTTTCCAAAAGACAGGTTCGGAAAAAGGGAAATCCCGTTATTATTTAAATTAATATTGGCAGTGGCTTTTAATGGCTCCTGAACTTTTACACTATCACTTTTTTGGGCTTTCAAATCGATAAAACACACCAGAATAATTAAAATGACCAGAATAGATTTGGACATAAAAAATATAATTTCAATTGAATATTAACCTTACAAAATTAAAAGGACATATTCATGAAATATAATATTTTTCAATCAAAAACTTACGAAAATCAAACTACATTTCAGTCCATATACTGCAATTTTCCTAACGAATTCGGCTAAATATTTTTTTTAATTCCACTGCCAAAAAATAAGTCAGCGAATCAGAATGCCAGGACTATTATATTCAGGTGGGAAATAAAAAATATGGAATTCAAACTAAAAATCGACTTAAAAATGAAACCTGACTATTTTGTTTAGTAATTGTTTTAAATCATTTTGTTTTCAATTGCAAAACGAATTAAACCAGCGATCCCATTCACCTCTAATTTATGAATGATATTATTTCTGTGTGTATCGACTGTTCTCGGGCTTATAAATAACTTATCACCTATTTCAGTACTTGAGAAACCCTGAGCGATCAATTTTAGGATTTCTATTTCCCTTTCCGAAAGCTTACTAAATACCGGATTACTGGTATTATTCGATTGCAGTAAAGTTAATGTCACTTCAGTGCTGAAATACGAGGCTCCGCCATGCACCTGTTTTATGGCTTCAAATAAGGATGTGATTGAGGTATTTTTAAATAAAAACCCTTTGGCACCTTTAGCAATAGCATCCTGGATTATCGCTTTATCATTCACCATAGTAAGCATGATTACTTTCACGCCTAAAAAATCTTTCGATATTCGTTCTGTAGCATCAATACCATTCAGATTTGGCATTTCTACATCCATCAAAATTATGTCGGCAAATTTACCGGAATGCAGTAAATTAAGTACCTGAAGTCCATCTGATGCTTCCCCTACCACTTCCACTTCTTCTAATTGATTCAATAAAGATTTAAATCCTTCCCTTATCAATTGGTGATCATCTGCAATTATTACTTTGATTTTCATTCGTTTATATCTGAATACGTAAAGTGGAAATCGTGCCTTTTTTCGTTGCTCTTTCGCTTACAAAATTACCTTCCAAGGCATTAACTCGGCTTAATATGTTCAATAAACCCATACTGCCTTTTTTCTTTTCTTCTTCATAATCAAACCCTATTCCGTCGTCTTCCACTCTTAAAATCACGCTATCTCCTGCTTTATACAATTGTACGAGTACCTTCTTCGCTTTAGCATGTTTTAAGATATTATTAAATAATTCCTGTGCAATCCTGTATATCCCAATTTCTATTTTTTCCTCCATTTTGGCAGGTAGGCTAAAGCATTCAAATTCTGTTTTTAAACCGGCCGCTTGCAAAGAATTCCTGATTAGTAATTCGATACTTGAAATCAATCCATTGTGTTCTAAAATTGGTGGTATCATCATATGTGCGATATTCCGAATCTCGGTACAGGAATCATTCAGTCGATTTTCTAAATCCAACATGTCAGAAGATTCTTTCGGATTGGCTTTTTCAATTTTCTTTCTAACCAAATTAAAACCTAACTTCATGGCGACCATTTCCTGTGCAATTCCGTCGTGAAGGTCTTTGGCTATTCTTCTTCGTTCATTTTCTTGTGCTTCTATTACGGCCTGCAGGCCCTGTTTTTGTTCTTTAATTACGGCTGCATCTAAAATGGCTCTTTGCCTGAGGCGATAACGATTATAAAATAAATAAATGAGCAATGCCAAAGCCAAAACCCCAATTATTAATCCGATAAACCAGGCCTGCTGTCTGAATATTTGATTTTGCTGTTCCAGAATCTCCTGATCTTTTTTTGCTGTTTCGTATTTAACCTGATATTCTGTAATATTTTCTTTAATGCTTTGGCTCAAAAGGGAATCGGCACTTTCGGTAAATTTTGCGTGGTATAAGTTGGCATTCTTAAAGTCATGGGTAGCCATATATAAGTCCTCCAGATAATTATAAACCCCATTTAACAATTCTAAATCCTGTGTTTCTTTTCCCAGTTCTTCGGCATGAAGTAATAATTTTTCTGAAAGCGTAAAGTCTTTATTTTCCAATGCCACTTTTCCTAAACCCGCTTTGGCATTTCCTTCAATGGAAGGATTAGCGATTGTTTTGTTTAAATCCATTGCCCTTCCGTAATGTAATTTGCTTTTCGAATAATCACCTGTTCTTAAATACTCATCACCCAAATTGACGTTAATTATGGCTATTCCGGATTGATAATTAAGTTTTTCAAAAACAGGGATACTTTTTTCAAGATATTTAATGGCTTCTTTGTTTCTATTGGTTTCGCTGTATAAATTACTAAGATTAACATAGGCCCTTCCAAGCTCAAAAAGCCTGTCTGTCTGGTTTATTATTTCAATTTCCTCTTTCCAATATTTCTCAGCCAAAGCGTAGTTTTTAAGTTTCAAATAGAGATTCGCATACATCTCATAAAAGTTTATAGTATTAATGGTGTCCTTAATATTTTTAGCCAGGGCAATACCCTCATCTGTGGTGCTGAGTACTTTATCCAGTTGTTGAGTCTGAAAAAAATCAAGACATAAATGACTCAAAGCAGAAACTAACTGGTCCTTATTATCTATTTTTTTTGCCAGTTCCCTGGCCCGGTTATTTACCGGAATACTTTCGTGATAATAACCAGCATTCTCAAAGGCACTTGACAGATAAATTAAAGAACTTATAATCAGTGAATCATTTCCCAGATTCTCCGAAAGGACTAAGGCCTCTTCCGCATATTTTTTGGTTTTTTCATAATCTATTCCCAGGTAGCTTAATGACAAATTATTCAAAACTTTTACTTTTTCTATTCCTTTTAATGTAGGAAGTAAATGCATCAGACTATCTGGATTTTCGGGTCTTTGTGAAAGACCGATTACTGGCAGCAGCAGAAGTAGATAAAAGGCTGATTTCTGTATTGATTTCATGGCTGAATTTATTAAACTGATTGTATAACTGTCTGATTATAATACCCTACAAAAGTTCAATATGACTTATAAAAATAGTAAAGAAAAATTAAAATACGCATATCTGCTTAGTTAAAATACGAAAACCAACCGATGCTTTAAACATAGTTAAGCATGCAACTTTGTCATGTTAATTTATTTATAAAAACTTAATAATTAGAAACATGAAACATTTATTCTTCGCTTTGCTTATGATGGGTTTTATATCCGCAAATGCTCAAAGGGCATCTGAAAACGAAATTAAGAAAATCTGGAAAGGAGTGTATGAAGCCTACAATGCAGGTGACTACGATTCAGGTTTTTCTTTTTATACAGATAATGCCATTGAAATTGGTCCGGGTGGTAATCTTACTGAAGGTAAAAAAGCTTTAGTTGATAGCTGGGCTGCATTTCAAAAAATGATGGATACAACTCCTAAATTCACTTATGATAACCTTTCTGTCCGGCTTATTACCAAGGATGTGGCAATCATTCATTGGGATCAGGACGCAGATATTGTTATGGGCGGACAGCAATATGGTGGACAAGCTAAGGCAATGGCCGTAATGAGAAAAGTTAATGAAAATTGGTTTATTGAGGCTGATGCTCTAATACCAGTTGTACCTATGTCGGCTAAATAAAAAAAAAGTGTGTCTCATCTTTCAATTAATACAGGTGAGACAACACAATTCTGTCCAAAAAATTAAACTTAAAGTCGATGAAAAAAATATATAGAAGGATCGGAAAAGTGGCTATTGTACTACTTTTGCTGGTAGCGGGAATGGGTATATACCTAAATAATATAATACCCAAATTCGACTCCAGAGAAATAAATTTACAGAAAGAATTATTTGCGAAACCTAAACAGGAATTACCAGTTGAAGGAAAATATATTTACAAAAGTGCCTCAGATCTGGCACAAATGATCCGGCAAGGAAAGGCTTCATCGTTTGAAATAGTATCAGAACATTTAAACCTCATACATAATTCTAATTATAAACTGAATGCACTTATTTATATGCGTGCCGAAGAGGCTCTGGAAGAAGCAAAACAAGCAGATTTAAGGGTATTAAAGGGAGATACGATTGATAAGCCACTTCTCGGTGTTCCGATTACTATCAAAGAAATGTTTTGGGTAAAAGGCTCACCATCCACAATGAATGCCAAAATGTATGGTTTCGTAGCCCCAAGAAATGCCGAAGTAGTAAAAACTTTAAAAGAAGCCGGAGCCATAATTTTGGGTACCACAAATGTCCCTTATATGCTTTCTGATTATCAAACTCAAGGGGAAATTTATCCTACTGCTAATAACCCTTTTGATACCAGCAGAACTCCGGGAGGAAGTACAGGAGGTGGTGCAGCTGCAGTAGCTGCGGGTTTTAGCACAATGGACCTCGGCAGTGACTTAGGTGGAAGTATACGAGTTCCGGCGGTTTTCTGTGGATTATGGTCTTTAAAAACCACTTATGGTGCTGTAAATATTACGGATGGCACAAGTCCGGATAGTGCTTACAAGTTTACCAGAATGGCCATGGCATCTGCCGGTCCATTGGCTCGAACACCGGATGATTTGGACTTAGCCTGGAAAGTACTTCGCAATACAAAATTGGATTCCCGATTTCAAAAGCCGGTTGACTGGAAACCAGCTAACAAAAAACCTATTAATCAATACAAGATAGCCTGGACAGATGATTGGAATGCGAATGATAAGAATGTAAAAATAAGCATCGAAACAAAGCAAAAACTTTTTACGCTGATCGATTCTTTAAAAAACCATAATGTTCAGGTCAAAAAAGACGCACCCAAAATTTATATCGAATTACAAAAAATGTTTCTGGCTTCCTTTGCCTCTATGATGGGTGAAAATCAACCCTGGCTCTTACGAAAATTTATGGAATTAGATTTCAAAAAAACAGACGATGGTTCGGGAAATTTTGAGGCATTCAGTCAGGCTATAATGGATGCATCTGATGAAGATTGGAAAAAAATAGAATCTGACCGGGTAATTTTAATTTCCAAAATGGAAGACTTTTTCCAACACTACGACTTCTTAATTAGCCCCGTAACTTACGATGCGGCTTTCAAAAAGCAAGAATCCTGGTTATCAGTTAAAACTGATGACGGAGAATCTTTGGCCTACATGAATTACTTCCCTTTTTCATACATTATTAATGCCACCGGACATCCCGCAATTACAGTGCCTCTGGGTTTAAATAAAAAAGGTTTACCTATAGGCATTCAGGTAATAGGCAAGTATTACTCCGAGGCAGAATTAATTCATTTCGCAAAATTGATTGAACCTTTAACTCCAAAATATGTAACCCCAAATTTATAGAATCATGAAAAAAATACTAAAATGGGCCGGTATACTCCTTTTGAGCCTGGCACTGATTGCAAGTTCAGCTGTTTTATATTTTAAAACAAAAGCGGATAAAATGGCAGAAGAAAGACACAATCCCGAAATCGCTTTACTAATAGATATACCAACAGATAGTATATCGTTGGAACGCGGGAGAATTTTATCTGTAGGTTGCCAAGATTGCCACGGTCATGATTATGCCGGGAAAGACTTTTTTAATGACCCCATGATTGGTTTTATGGCAAGTCCGAATTTAACACCGTCAAAAGGAAGTGCTGTTGAATTATATGAAACCAAAGATTGGATAAAGGCTCTCCGGCATGGACTAAACCCCGAAGGTCGACCCCTAATGGTAATGCCATCTGAAAGTATAGGCCAACTAAGTGATAGGGATTTAGGTTGCTTGATTTCGTATCTCAAAACATTAGAACCTATTGTTAAACCATTGGGGCCAACCAATTTTTCTTTTATGGCAAAAGCAATGCTTGGAGCTGGTTTATTTGGAAATCTTTACCCCTACGATATTATTGAGCATGAAAGTGTGAAATCTATAAAAGCCCCTGCGGTAAGTAATTTGCCGGAATATGGCGAATACTTTGCTAAGTTTAAAGGATGTAAATCTTGCCACGGCGATGAGTTAAATGGAGCAAAATCGCCGGACCCAGTATCCCCTGCCGCAGCTAATATTACCAGTGGGGGTAATCTTGGCAAATGGTCGCTACAGGATTTTATTTTAACCATGCGATCAGGTACGACGCCGGAAGGCAAATTTTTAAAACCTGATATTATGCCGTGGGTCGGACTTAGTGTACATAGCGATACCGAATTAGAAGCCCTCTTCAATTACTTAAAAGCACAACCTTCATTGGATGATAGCGAAGAAATTAAACCTTAAATTTTTAAATCATGGAAAACAAAAACAATTTTGAAGTAGGCTGGATGAAAGAAAAATTCCAGATTATTAGTTTAAATGAAAGTATTTGTGAATTTGATTGGACAATTGAACCTGGAGGGAGTGTGCCGAGCCACATACACCGGTATTCTGATGAGTATTTTCAAGTCTATTATGGAGAATTGACGGTACAATTAAACGGTCAGACCAAAATACTGAAAACCGGAGAATCTCTTGTAATTCCTAAATTGACAACACACGCTGTTAGTAATAGATCAAAAGATAAAATAATATGCAGGGTGTCTTTCAAGCCTCCAGCAGATCAGGGAAAGTTTTTCCAAATTCTAAAATACCTTAAAACCAGAAATCCTAATGACAAAAACCCATTATTCAAGGCTCTGTATATTTCAAAAAAAATGGGTTTTAAAGAATTTAGTTCTCTGCAAGGAGGCATGGGGGTCATGATGGGATTTTTAATGGGATCTTTAAAGTTATTAGCTCCCTTTAATGGTTATAATAAGCTGGCAAAAGATTTTGCAGTTTATCAAGAAAAATATTCCATTTAATCAATTTATTGCATGACATAAAAAAGCAGAATGTCGTTTTTACCATTAAACCTTTACAATCAATATTAAAAAAATATGAGGGCCTTGATCAGGCTATCCGGTATATCTTTATTGCCTATTTCAACAGATAAAAATACCGTCTTATAAATTTGATTGTAGGCAAAAATAAGCAAGTCCGGATTAAACAAGTATTGCTTTAGACAAAATCTCAAAAGACTTCAATTTCTCATCGATATCATAAATATGCGAAGCCACCATGAGTTCATCAATTCCGGTATCTTCTGTAAAAGTGCCAAGGCTATTTTTCAGGGTTTCCTGGCTGCCGACGAAGGTGCAAGCCAGCATATTGTTTACTGCGTTTTTAACTTCAGGTATTTGGTAAGCCTCAGGTACCTTTTCTAAAGGTCTTAGGGGCTTTCTGGTATTGGTAAGGATGCCTATAATCAGACTTATTAAGCTATTTAATAATACATTAGCCTCTTCATCGGTATCTGCCGCCAACACATTTACACAAGCTATAACGTAAGGTTTTTCTAAGGCTGCGGATGGTTTAAACTTACTGCGGTAAATGCTGATGGCAGACCGAAACTGAGCCGGGGCGAAATGTGCTGCAAAGGCATAAGGCAGGCCTAATTCTGCAGCTAAATAGGCACTGTCGGTACTGGAGCCCAATATATAAAGCGGAATATCCAGACCCTCACCGGGAAAAGCTCTGACTTTTGCATCACTATTTTCTGCACTCAAATATTTTTGTAACTGCCTCACATCCTGAGGAAAATTCTGGGCGGCATCCATGTTGTTTCTTCTAAGGGCATAAGCAGTTTCCTGATCCGAACCCGGAGCTCTGCCCAAGCCTAAATCTATCCTGCCCGGATACATGTTTTCTAAGGTGCCAAACTGCTCGGCTATGACCAAAGGACTGTGATTGGGCAACATGATTCCGCCCGAACCGACCCTAATGCTGTTAGTTTTGCCCGCCACATGACCTATTAAAACCGAAGTGGCAGAACTGGCTATGTATTCCATGTTATGATGCTCGGCCATCCAAATACGCTTATAGCCCAGTTCTTCAGCTTTCTGGGCTACTTTTACCGTGTTTTGTATAGCTAGCTGGTGATTTCCACCGTCGATCACAGTGGCGAGTTCGAGTACAGAGAGAGGTATTTTTGTCAATTTACTTTAAGTTCTTTTGTTTAAAACCTAAAGTCGAAAAGGAAAGTTTGGTATAGTCTTTCTATTTGAAAAAGATTAGTTGCCATAAGCTGAGGTGCTGGAATTAAAAGTAACCCTAAATTCTATGGTCAGGCGGTAAAATATTGAAACTTTTACTAAGGCAATATTCTTTCCCTATTTAAAATGAATTTTCTTAAAAATAGAACCCTTAAAGAGCATAATTATTTATGATTTAATAATTTTTTTTACTTGAAAATTGTATCTTGGTCACGTAGTAAATTAAGAACTAAAAAAAACACCCGAAAATAAAAATAATTGTAAATCTTTTGGTTGATACTTATTACCCAAGCCAGTAGATATCTTTAATTCGAAAATGAAAAACCAAACAGAACTTCTTCAAAGACAGATTGAGCTGGAACGTGCTTTGGACAATATTCGAACGATGTCTTCTAACATAACCAAAAGTGATCAACTGCCTGACCTTGTTAAAGCATTTTACAATGAGGTTCTTTATCGTTTTTTTGAGGCTGATTATTTTGTACTTTTTGAAAGAAATTTGTCAGATATTTTTAAACTATGGGTGGCCAAAAGTGGATGGAAAGACATCATGGAACTTACGAATTCACCTAATAGAAAAACAATTAATTCAATCCTATCAAATGCTTCCAAAAAAGAAAGTTCTAACACCCATTTTATTTTAAAAGACACAGAAAAGGACCAATTCTTAAAAGAGTTTTTTGCTTTATCAGAAAGTGAATGTTTAAAAGAAGGTTTGAAAAATGGATTGAATCCTAATGAAATTGCTGGAAATATTACATTTTCAAAAAATTGTGGGCTCGTTTGCATAAGAATATCTTCCACCGATTGCAGCAAAAATGATCTTGAACTTAGCCATCGCTTAGTAAATGTTTTTGAGCAAATCTTTACCCGCTATCTTGACCTTAAAAAAACAGAGAAATATGAGAAAGAAGCAGAAATAGAGGAAGCCTTAGAAATCGTAAGAGCTCGGAGCTTATCCATGCACCATACATCGGAGTTGCAAGACCTGGTCAACGTGGTTTCGGAGCAATTGATAAAAAACCAAATAAATATAAACGGAGGCGTATTTATAACTATAAATGAGGAAGTTTACGCTGAAGGTGTCCCCATTTGGGGCTCAGGTGGTTTGGCAAACTACGTACAGAAAGCCGTAGTGCCTTATATCGATAATCCTATTTTTCTAAATCTTAGGGATGCCATTTTTAGCAGAACACCTTTTTATACAGAATTGATAGCCAAAGAACACAAGATTGAATTCTTCGAGCATCTATTTCGTCATTCGCCATGGAATGCCACAGCCCCTGAAATTAAAAAGCAAATTTTGGCCAAAGTAGGGGGCTATGCCCGCTCAGTTACTATTTCAAAGTACACCACCATCTTTATGCTAAACAATCTTGGGGTGCCTTTCTCAGATTTTGACAATGAAACCCTTAGGCGTTTTGGGAAAGTTTTAGAACAATCGTATGTGCGTTTTCTTGACCTTAAAAAAGCCGAAGAACAAGCCCGAAATTTGGCGGAATTGGAAGCCGCAAAAAACCGCCTTTACACCAATATCACCCATGAGTTTCGAACTCCCCTAACTGTAATTTCAGGAATGGCCGATCAAATAGCTCAAAACCCAGAAAAATGGTTGGGTGAAGGGGTAGAAATGATCAATCGAAATTCGACTCGACTCCTGCAATTGGTCAATAAATTGCTGGACCTTAGCAAGTTAGAAAACGGCGACTTGTCGTTTGTGATGCAACAGTCAGATATTTATGCTTTTGTAAAATATATCGTCAAAGGGATAAATTCATTGGCCGATAGTAAAAATATCGGGATTCAGCTTGAAGCTCTTGAAGCGGAGTTAATTATGGATTTTGACAAAGAAAAAATTCAACAAATCCTGGTGAATTTATTGTCAAACGCCATAAAATTCACACCTGCTGGCGGGACAATAAGCGTGTCTTTGGAACAAGTGATGCATGCAGAAAAACCCTTTTTGCAGATTACAGTAAAAGATAGCGGAATAGGAATTGATGAGGCTCACTTACCGCATATTTTCAATCGTTTTTACCAGGTTGATGACTCTCACACTCGGAAGGAAGAAGGCTCAGGTATTGGCCTGGCCTTGGTGAAAGAGCTTGTACAAAATATGAATGGGCAAATTTCGGTTTCGAGCAAACCCAAAGTAGGAACCACGTTTGAAATAAGGCTTCCTATTACCAATAATGAGGAACTGGAGGCCATAGAAAACCATCCAATAGATTTGCTTTCAGACTCTATGGATCATACATCTGAAGCTAATAGTACTGACCGGCCACAAATACTGATCGTAGAAGACAATAAAGATGTGGTGACGTATATTAGTTCCTGCTTGTCTGAAACCTACGAGATTCGGGTGGCTCAAAATGGTGAGCAGGGTATAGCTCTTGCTTTAGAATACATACCTGACCTCATTATTACCGATGTAATGATGCCAATAAAAGATGGTTATGAAGTATGCCACAGCCTGAAAAACGATGTAAGAACCAGCCACATTCCCATTATCATTCTGACCTCAAAAGCAGACATAGACAGCAAATTAGTGGGTTTGGAGCAAGGAGCCGATGCTTACCTTGAAAAGCCTTTTCACAAAGAAGAGTTAAGTCTACGAATCAGAAAACTTTTAGAATCAAGACAAAAACTGCAAGACTATTACTTGTCAAAGTTTACCTCTTCTGAGGATAAATATTCAGACCAAACTTTAGAAAAAAACAGTTCAAATGAAAATGCCTTTATTAAGAAATTCAAGGAAATTCTTGATGAAAATATCATGAACTCTGACTTAAGTGTCGACGATTTTTGCAATGATATGGGCATGAGTCATTCACAGCTTCATAGAAAAATCACGGCTGTTACGGGAGCTTCTCCCATTCGATTTATTCGAAAAATGCGTCTTCACAAAGCCTGTCAGCTCCTACTCAAACCAGAGCTAAACATCAGCGAAATAGCCTACTACACAGGATTTAATGATCCGGGGTATTTTAGTAGAATCTTCAAACAGGAATTTAAACTCAGTCCTTTAGATTGGAGAAATAAAGCTTAA
>JAHEBN010000043.1 GCA_024645245.1 Jiulongibacter sp.
CTGAACGGAAATTTTGAGGCCGATTATTTTAACCCTGCCGGATATTTGAAATATAACCAAAGTATATCAGCTGGGTATTTATCCTATACCTATTCTACGAAGAATAAAATCACCTTCAAATTGGGAACTCGCTATGAGTACACCACTATCGACGCAACAGATAATAATGTGCTTTTAAATATACCTGCTTATTCCAATGTGGTTCCCAGTTTAAATATTTCTAAAAGTATGGCAAATGGTGGAACCATAAAACTGGCTTATAACAACCGTATTCAAAGACCCGGTTTACAGCAATTGAATCCAAATTTCAATGCGGCAAATCCGAATAATATCCGCATCGGTAATCCAAATCTAAAGCCGGAAGTATCGAATAATGTGGAATTGAGTATAAGTAAAACATTTGGTAGAAATTACATGAATTTTTCAGTCTATGGTCGTCAGACTAATAACTCCATATTGCAAATCAGTTCGCCATCAGATACTTTATCAGGTGTGATTGTTACAACTTACGATAATATCGGAAAGCAACAAAATACGGGTTTCAACTTGTTCGGCAACTTCTTTATAACGCCAAAATGGTCGCTAAATGGTGGAATTGATGGCTATTATGCTTATCTGGAAGGGCAAATTCAGGGAAAAGATGGATATGAATTTATAAGCAATAGCGGCATGGTAATTGGCGGCAGAATGAACTCGCAATTAAGTATGAATAAAGGCTGGGCATTTCAGGTATTCGGCGGATACCGGGGAAATAATGTAATGCTTTTGGGCAGCCGGAAAAACAGTGCTTTTTACTCTTTGGGTGTTAAAAAAGATTTTAACCAGAAAAAAGGAAGTATTGGATTGGGCGTTGAAAATGTATTCGGTGGCATGGTAATGCGTAGCAATACTTCGTCGAGCTTATTCACTCAAACTGACATAAATAATATTTACAATCAGAACATTAAACTTACTTTTTCGTACAAATTGGGTAACATGAAGTTTGTGGAAAATAAGAAAACAAAATCTGTGAACAATACCGATGTAAAAGGCGGCGGCGATACAGGTGGCAATACTTTTTAAAATCATAGGTTAAAAGTTAATTGGAAATGCAGTACTTTTTGAGTGCTGCATTTTTCATTTAAAGCTCTATTAATTTTCCTTTCAGGCAACGTAAGCCTTGTTTTTTTTCGTAAAGAGAAATAAAAACAGGCGGATAAATGAAGAAATTAATATTGGCTTTTTTGATTTTTTTATGTGGAACTGTTAGCGGGCAATTGTATCAACAATCTGAAATCAGCCTTCCATTAAATTCAGGTCAAAGTAAAGAGGCAATCTCACAGCAGTCCTTAAAGGAATCGAATTTTCTAAAGAAAAAGCTAAAACTTTCAAACGATCAATACTTACAGATAAATCAGATAAATACCGATTTTCTGAAAGACTTTAATCGCATGTTGGATAAAACATTGAGCTCCAATCAAAATATTCAGGAGACGGAAGATTTCATGCTAAAAGAAGCGAAAAAATTAATAGCAATAAAAGATCAAAAATTAAAAATACTTTTTACGGAAAAGCAATGGCAAATATATCAAGCCAAGAAAGATGTAATTGAGGAAAAGTTTTTACCTGGTATTCCGGTTTTGTAAAAAAGAATACAGTTTTTAAAAATAGATTGTTAATGGTGTGAATAGGAAAAGGCGGTTAAGTTTTGACCGCTTTTTTTAATGAATTCAACCTGTTATTCCGGATTAAAATATCTTACCCGGGTTCATGATGTTATTGGGGTCAATAGCCTTTTTAATAAGTTTCATTAAGGCAATTTCATTTTCTGAACGGCTGAAAGAAAGCCATTTTTTCTTACTCAATCCAATACCGTGCTCAGCAGAAATGGAACTGGGGATATTCTTTAGGGGCTCATAAACTATTTTTTCAACCTGAGCTTTGGCTTCGATATTCCCATCTCCGCAATTGAGCATCAGGTGCAGGTTTCCGTCACCCATGTGGCCGTAAATGGAGTAATGGACCTGCTGGAAATTGGAATAAAGGTTTTCCCTTACCACTTTGTGATAGTTTTCCATTTCGGATACCGGCAAACTAATATCAAAAAGAAAAACCGGATCAAATTCATTCATAATGTGATCTACCTTTTCGCGAATACCCCAAATTTGTTTCCGCTCTTGGTCTGAGGTGCCGATCACCGCATTTTGTAACTCATTGTTTTCTAAAAACGGTTCCAGAAATGTATCTAAAAGCTTATTGGAATCTATCACCTCCATAATGGCATACAATGGATAGGTTTCAGTAAATGGTTTTTTATTTCCCGAACGTTCGTTCGTCATTATTTCATAAAATTCGGGCCACAGGATTTCGAAGGAAACCAACTTATCACCAAAAAAGCTTCTGGCCTGGGCCAATATTTTACTGGCATTTTTGAATTCGCTCAGTCCTAAAAAAGCTGTAGATTTTTCTTTCGCTAAGGTGTCAAGTTTTAAAATTGCTTTGGTAATGATTCCTAAAGTGCCTTCTGAGCCAATAAAGAGTTGTTTAAGGTCATAGCCTGTATTGTTTTTCATAACCGAATTCAAATCTGAAATAATGCTGCCATCGGGTAAAACAACTTGTAATCCCAAAACCAAATTTCGCATAACACCGTATTTTACCGCCTGTAAACCGCCAGCATTTGTGGCTATATTTCCGCCAATCATGCAGCTGCCTTTGGAGCCTAGGTCAAGGCCAAAAAGTAAATCGGATGCAGTCAGGGCTTGTTGCAATTGCTGCAAAATTACCCCCGATTGCACGGTCGCTGTTCTGTTTTCAGTGTCTATTTTTTCAATCTGATTCATTTTTTCGAGCGAAATGCCAATTTCGCTGCCATCAGAAAGAGCACTGTACACCACATTAGAAAGCCCACCCATCGGAATTACAGCTTGCTTGTGTTCATTGCATATTTTCAGAATATGGCTTACATCATTGGTGTTTGTCGGTAATACCAAAGCCTTCACTTTCATTTTTTCGGGCTTTCCAAAAATATTTCCAATACGCTTACCAGCTTCCTCTTTCAGAATCACTTTTTCTTTGCCCAATACAGATTGCAATGCTTCGATTACCATATTTATTTGTTTCGATAGATTAAAACACAGTAATTTTAAGCAGAAACTTTGAAACTCTTTATATTTAAGTCTAAATACGTTTGTATGTATATTCTATCTGAAAATAATTCGATTGCCAATACCTTTCTGGCTCAGCTTCGCGACGAGGAAATTCAAAAAGACCGGATGAGGTTCCGACGTAATCTGGAAAGGTTGGGTGAAATATTTGCCTATGAAATTTCTAAAAATTTACCTCAGACAAATAAGGTGATAAAAACCAATTTGGGTAAAAAAGAGACATCGGTAATGAAAGAGCCGCCAGTTCTGGTAACCATTCTTCGTGCGGGTTTGCCTTTACACCAGGGTTTGCTTAATTATTTTGACACGGCTGATAATTCCTTTATCGGAGCTTACAGAGGGGTACGCGATAGCAAAGAAGATTTCGACATCGAGATGGATTATATTTCAAGCCCGGATATTCAGGGTCGCACACTCATTATTTGCGATCCCATGATAGCTACTGGTAAATCTATAGAAAAAGCCTATCACGCTATGTTGCGGTTTGGCGTACCGGCCCGAACCTACATTGTAGGAGCAATTGCCAGTTTAAGAGGAGCACGATTTGTACAATCCCGCATGCCGGAGTGCAGGCTTTACATCGGTGATGTAGATAAAGACCTTAATTCCAAATCGTATATAGTTCCCGGGCTCGGCGATGCCGGTGATTTGGCTTTTGGATTAAAGAATTGATTTATAAAATTGAAAGATATTTATTTGCGGAATATTTAACCCTAAACAAACCTTTATGTCATTAAAACTTACCTCCTCCGATTGGAAACACCTCCTGAGTTTGCCCGTAATTGTGGCCGCTTTGGGCTATTTTGTCGATATTTATGATCTTCAGCTATTTGGTATTGTCCGTATTCCAAGCCTTCAAAGTCTGGGTTTGAGCAAAGAAGAAGTGGATACAATCGGTGCAGCAATTATCAATTGGCAAATGGGAGGCTTGCTTTTGGGCGGCATACTTTGGGGAGTTTTGGGAGATAAAAAGGGTCGCTTATCGGTTCTTTTTGGTTCTATTATAACTTATTCACTTGCCAATATTGCCTGTGGAATGATTCCACATATTGACTTCATGAGTAAGGTGGAGGCCTATAAAATTCTGAGATTTATAGCAGGTATTGGACTTGCAGGTGAACTGGGTGCCGGGATAACTTTGGTTTCTGAAAGCTTGCCCAAGCATTTGCGTGCCTTGGGTACTTCTCTGGTAGCAGGAGTTGGATTGTTGGGTGCTGTGGTAGGTACTTTTACTGTTAAACTTTCCGGAGATTGGACTATTGCCTATTTTATCGGTGGAGGTATGGGAGTTATGCTTTTATTACTTCGTATCGGGGTCATAGAGAGTGGCATGTATAAAAAGATAACTCATTCAGCAGCGGTGGAAAAAGGGAATTTCTTTTCGTTTTTTACCAACAAAGAGCGGTTTATAAAATATCTGAAATGCATAGGCATTGGCTTGCCTACCTGGTTTTGTATTGGTATTATCGCCTATCAGGCAAATCAGTTTGGGGATGTATTTGGAATCACCGAACCCGTTGAACCCGGCATGGCGATTATGTGGGCGTACATTGGTATTTCGGCAGGCGATTTTCTTAGTGGTGTAATTTCCCAATTGTTAGAATCCAGGAAAAAAGCCATTGCCTATATGATGGCTTTTTCATTAGTAGGGGTAATTCTTTTTCTATTCTCCGGAGTTAAAACGGCCTCCATGATTTATTTTTATTGTGTTTGGTTAGGGCTGGGTACTGGTTTTTGGGCCATGTTTGTCACTGTGGGTGCCGAGCAGTTTGGTACCAACCTGAGAGCCACGGCAGCCACTACTGTTCCCAATATGGTGCGTGGTGCTTTAATCCTTATGAATATGCTTTATGGGGCTTTTAAACCTGGTTTGGGCGTTGTTCTTTCCACTACTTTGGTAGGAATTCTGGTATATGCCATTGGGTTTTATTCTACTTTAACTATTCCCGAAACCCACCATGTGGACCTGGACTATCTGGAGGAATAAGTATATTTACCTTATAGATTAGGTATAAAAATATTTGGAACTAAGGCTATACGTAGTTTACTTTTGTATAAAACCTTCTTAGCCATGAAACATATAGGGCAAATTATCACTGGTAATTTGCTCTTTCTTTTAGTTCAAATTGGTATGGAGAGCTCGCTTTTCTGCAAATTCATAAAATACAAAATAAGCCACCACAAAACTGGAAGCAATAAAATATACCGGAATAAGGTAATTTAAAACCCCACTGATATTTTCTAAACCAAACCAACTACCTTTCCATAAAAACAAGCTTAGACCTGCTATGTTTTTAAGCAGTTCAAACCAGATACTATTCGGATTCTTATCCATAAGCTCGGTATAAGCGTAAACACTCATAAAAACCCATATGCCATAAATCAGCAAATCAGAGAATTCTAATCGACCAAAACTGCTGAAAAGAAAGGTAAGCATGCCGAAAGAAGACAGGAATTGAATCCAGGTCCAGACCTCTAATTTGCGGGAAACTTCCGGATAATATTTTTGGTAATTATTAGGCTCTTCGATTTTATTTAAGGGATATGCCTCAAGCACATCTTTTGGCCGCCATCCGGTTGGCATAAACCATAGCCGGAATTTATCAACCCAGTTTTTGGTATGAATACTATCCTGCAATAAGTACCACCATTGTTGAAAATTTATTTTGATTGGATTCCAGGTACGAACAGGTACAGTAATACCATATACCGGCGGTACGTCGTCCAGTTCTTCCTGAAAAGTGCCAAACCATTTATCCCAAAAAATAAAAATCTGTCCGTGGTTTTTATCTATATAAATCGGATTTATAGCATGATGCACACGGTGATGAGAGGGTGTTACCAGAAATTTTTCCAGAAAACCCAATTTGCCGATATAAACCGTATGATACCAAAACTGGGCAAAAAGATGTATAGGAGCAATGATTCCTATAATTTTTGGATCAACACCTAAAAGTGCGGCAGGTAAAAGAAAAACTGTGAAAAAATTTACCAGATTTGAAATGCTTTGGCGAAGAGCACAAGCCAGGTTAAATTCTTCGGAACTGTGATGAATTAAATGTTGATTCCAGAAAAAATTAATACTGTGGTTGATTCGGTGTCCCCAATATCCTGATAAATCAAGAACCATAAAAGCGATCAATACATTAAGCCAGGTAAATGGAATATGAACCAATGCTACCTTATCTACCAACCATACATAGGTCAATATGCTAATTCCGAGCCCAAGAGCATCTTTTAAGGCATTGGTGAAGCCTGAGCTCAGGCTCGATATCATATCCATGTTTTTAAATGAATCACCTTTTACTTTCCAGCCGTAGATTTTTTCGGCCATTACAAAAAGGAAAAACAGGGGAGAAGCTATGACTAGAATTTGAGCGTACTGTTCCATAATTGGTATGCTTGCATAATAATTTATTCAAAAATACAAAGATCACTAATATTTAAAAAGCAATATTGGTATGAATAGAAAGTGTATATTTTACAATTGCTTAATCATCAGATTCTTCCACTCTACCTTAATACCACCACCATCGTGAATCTGTAAGGCAATAGCTCCATTGGCTTCGCCAATTTTACTATCTGAAAAGTTAATCATTTCCACACCATTAAGCCAGGTAGTAACTTGCGGACCTACCACTCGTACTTTCATGGTATTCCATTCACCCATTTTCAGGTTTTTGTCTTTTTCAGGCTCTGGTTTTATCAACCAACCTCGGCCATAAGATTCGTAAATACCGCCGGTGTCGTGACCCGGAGGTGCTACCTCTGCCTGCCAGCCGGTAATTTTGGTGCCCACTATATTGGATCGGAAGAAGATGCCGCTGTTGCCATTAGCTTGTTGCTTGAAATCGGCAGTGAATTCGAAATCTTTGAAATTTTCGATGGTGCCCAGGTATCCGTAGCCTTTGTCGGGGCCGCTTTCGCAGATTAACAAGCCATCGTTTACATACCATTTTTCGGTACCGTAGATTGTCCAGCCGGTGAGGTCTTTTCCATTAAACAGGGATTGCATATCCGATTTTTGAGCGGGAGACTTGCAGCCTGCTAATGCAAAGCCTAGTACAATTGTTGTTAATATATATTTCATAAGGGTTTTGAATTTATTCCTAAATATCGGTAATACTATTTTAAATTTTTATTGTAATCACCATTAATGTTTAGTTTAGTTTTAAAATTTAAGCCTGGTTTTCTTCAGCAATACTATTAAGTAGACTTATACGTGACGATTGTTACTTTATTAATTGCTCTTTTCCGGTAATTTTGTAATATGGATGACTATGCCCACGGGCTTCGTAAAAACTGGAAACAGTTTAGTTTGTTGGTATTGATAAATGCATTTGTGGGAGCAATGTTGGGAATGGAACGCAGCATTTTTCCGGAATATGCGGAGCAAATATTTGGGATTGTATCTAAGTCCTCATTACTTTCTTTTATTATAGTCTTTTGGTATAAGTAAGGCCATTACCAATTATTTTACCGGGAAATTAGCTGAAAAATCAGGTAAGAAAAAATTATTGCTACTTGGTTGGTTGATAGCCATTCCGGTACCGTTTATTTTGCTGTATGCCCCATCCTGGAACTGGGTTTTATTGGCGAATATGCTTTTGGGTATCAGTCAGGGGCTCACCTGGAGTATCACCGTAGTCATCAAAATCGACCTAGTGGGTGAAAAAAACCGGGGCTTTGCCATGGGACTTAATGAATTTGCGGGCTATTTTTCCATTGGTCTGATGGCTTACTTTACCTCTTTTCTTGCCAATAAATACGGCGTGGTGCCGTACCCTTTTTATCTGGGTATTGTTATCGCCTTATTTGGCTTTATGCTCAGTCTTTTATTCATTAAAGACACGGCAGGATTTGTAAAAAAGGAATCTGAAGGTAGCTCTTTTCATAAAAGCGACTCGATTTTTCGGGACACCACTTTTCGCGATAAATCGCTGAGTAGTATAACTCAGGCCGGGATGATAAATAACCTGAACGATGGCATGATTTGGGGATTACTACCTGTATTGCTTATTTCTGCCGGTCATGATGTTGGGTTTTTAGCCGCCATTTATCCTACTGTTTGGGGTATAAGTCAGCTTTTTACAGGTAAGTTTTCGGACCATTTCAGTAAGAAAAAGATACTTTTTGGGGAATGCTTATTCAGGGACTGTCCATAGTTTGCCTGCCTTTTGCTTTTGACTATACGCTTGTTATTACTATCATGGTATTACTTAGTTTTGGCACAGCTTTGGTTTACCCCACTTTTTTATCGGCTATTTCTGTCTACGCTCATCCGGGCCAACGTGCTGAAACCATCGGTATATTTCGGTTTTGGCGTGATTTGGGTTATGCTATTGGTGCCCTAGTTTCGGGTATTTTGGCCGATGTGTTTGGCCTTTTATCCGCCATCCTTTTTATAGGAGTGCTTACTTTAATTTCTGCCTTTGTAATTCTGTTTCGCATGCCGGCGGACTAGGCCTGGTGCGATTTTTATCTGGTTTAAAACGATTTCTTGCTTGTTTTCCACTACGCCGTACGATGTGCCAGTACCATGGGTGGCTCGCCGTTGAAAGGGTTCATCATACTACCTATACTCTTGGCTCCGAAGGTAGACGCCCGCATCACGCTGCGGCTGCCGAATCGCTCCCGCACGCGATCCATGCCGGCATATAAGTCGGCCGTTTTGCGGAGGTCGTCAAAGAGACTCATCTGATAGGTGCCGTTGGTGATGTCGCTGTACCTCACACCCACCAGCCGCACCAGCATGCGGCGGTTGTACAGGTTTTCAAAAAGCTCCATTACCTTGGGTATCATCACGTGGTCGGCCGAGGAATAGGGGATGCGTGCCTGCTTCGACACCGTCTGAAAATCCGAATACCGCACTTTCACGCCTATGCAAGCCGCTATTTTTCCCGCCCGACGCAGCTCAAACGTAAGCTGCTCGGCCATGGCCTCGATCAGGGTGCGTAGCTTGGCGATGTCGGTGGTGTCCTGCCCGAATGTTCGCTCGTTCGATATCGATTTCCGCTCGTGAAACTCCACCACCGGGCTGTCGTCTATGCCGTTGGCTTTTTCCCAGATCGTACTGCCGTTTTTCCCCAGTACCCGTTCCATCATCTCCTGGGGCATTTCTTGCACCGTGCCTACCCGCTTGATACCCAGGTTGCACAGCATCTGGAAGGTCTTGTCGCCCACCATCGGAATCTTTTTTACCGAGAGTGGAGCCAGAAAAGGCTTCTCCATCCCGTAATCGATTTTGAGTTGGTTGTTGGGCTTAGCTTCACCCGTGGCCACCTTACTTACAGTCTTATTTACCGATAGCCCGAAGGATATCGGCAGGCCGGTTTCCTTGATTATTTTTTGCCGCAGCTCTGTGGCATATTGGTAACACCCAAAGTGGCGGTCCATGCCGCTCATGTCGGCATAGAATTCGTCTACGCTGGCCTTTTCGAGCAGGGGTACCCGCTCCCGCATGATGTCGGTCACCAGCCGCGATTGTTCTGTGTATACACCCGCATTCCCTTTGATCACAATGGCTTCAGGGCACAGCATGCGGGCCTGTTTCATAGGCATACCGCTGTGCACGCCATAGGGCCGGGCTTCGTAGCTGGCTGCCGACACTACCCCCCGGTCGCCTGTGCCACCAATGAGTATAGCCTTGCCGTCGAGCTTGCTGTCGAGTTTTCGCTCTACCGACACAAAAAAGGTGTCGAGGTCCATGTGTAATATGGTCCGTTTCATATTGATTATCAGTGTAATACGTGTATATTCTCTCTGCTCCCCGCGATACTTCCAGCTGGCCACCGCCACCCAAAAAATCTCAGGGAGTTTTAAACCAAAGTTAGCACCGAAAATACCAATGCTACAATATTTAGATCGTAATGCTAAATATATTGACAGTTGGGATCGTCAAAAAACAAAGTATTAATTAATGCTTTTGGGGCTGCCCCCGCCCCCCTCGTGCCTCAGGAGTCGGCGTCGGGCTATGCGGGGCTCCGCTATCGCTGCGGTCGCGGCTGGTATTTCCGGGTCTATACTAAACACAGGCCTGGCCCAGCCCGAAAATACCAGCCGCGACTAAACCCCTCCTATCCCTCAGCCGGGCCATCACCCTATAGTAAAGCCCGGGTACAATGCAATAAAAGCGATCCAATTCTCTGGGAAAAGAAAATTCAATTGCTAAAATTTACCCCAAGAATCAATGGCAATAAGCAGTAGATTTGTGACCCTAAGAGCTACTTATTCGATAATGAGAGTTGTGTGTAAAGTTTGTTTTTGTTGGAATGTTTTAAGGTTTGTTCGAGGTTCAAAGTTCAAGGGTTTGTTGTAAGGTTTGGAAGTGCAAATCGGGAAGTTGAGCCTGTTGGATGTTTTCAAGGCTTGATGTGGATGGAGGTATGTTCACTCATTTAAGCATTCTCGCATTTAAGCATTCTCTCATTCAAACATTGTCCCATTATTTATCAAAAAAATGTATTTAAACTGCCATACTTACTACAGTCTTCGCTACGGCACTTTTTCGGAGAAAGAGTTGCTGCAAATGGCTGCGGATGAGGGGCTTGGTACATTGGCTTTGACAGACATCAACAATACTTCAGCCTGCCTGAATTTTATACGCCTGGCACCCAAATACGGCATACAGCCCGTAGTAGGCATTGATTTTCGGGCGGGAGCACGGCAGCTTTATGTGTCTTTGGCCAAAAACAATGCAGGTTTTATGGAGCTCAACAGCTGGCTATCGGAGCACAGCCATACCAAAGAGGAGTTTGCCCCCGAGGCTCCGAGTTTTAGCGATGCATACGTTATTTATCCCCTCGCTCAGGTTAAAGAATTAGATAAAAAGAAATTTCGATCCAACGAATTCATCGGGCTGGACTTGGGAGATCTCGAATATTTCCACCGCTGCCACTGGGCGACTATGCCCGAAAAACTGGTGCTGCTGCATCCGGTTACTTTTCGCGATAAAATGGATTTTAATGTGCACCGCCTGCTGCGGTCTATCGATAAAAATACACTGCTCAGTAAGCTGCCGGAAGAGGAGCAGGCACAGAAAGATGAACTATTTTTGCCCCAAAAAAGCCTCGAAGAAAAACTCGGTGACTATGCTTTTCTTATTCCACAAACCCAAAAACTACTGAACACTTGCAAAGTAGAATTTGATTTTTCGCCCAGTCGCCCGCATCAAAACCTGCTTAGTTATACCGGAAACCGCGATACTGATTATATTTTACTCGAAAAACTAGCTCAGGCCGGGCTCAATTACCGATACGATAAGATTACAACTGAGATTAAAAACAGGGTAAAAAAAGAGCTGGACATGATCCGGCAGATGGATTATGTACCTTTTTTTCTGGTCAACTGGGACATCATCCAGTACTGCAAACGCATGGGGTATTTCCATGTGGGGCGGGGGAGCGGTGCCAATAGCATTGTGGCCTACCTGCTGGGTATTACCGACGTGGACCCCATCGACCTCGACCTGTACTTCGAGCGGTTTATGAACCTCTACCGGGCCAATCCGCCCGATTTTGATCTCGACTTCAGCTGGCGGGATCGGGAGGATGTCACCCGTTATATTTTTGAGCGTTTTGGAGAAAAAGGACAGGTATCTTTATTGGCTACTTACGTTACTTTTCAGCATAGCGGGGCCATGCGGGAGCTGGGCAAAGTTTTCGGATTACCCAAACACGAAATTGATGTGCTGAGCGAGGGAAAATACGATTACGAAAAGCTGGATAAGCTGCAGCAGCTCATTGTACGCTATGCCCGACGCATGCACGGCATGCCCAATTACCTCAGTGTGCACGCCGGCGGGGTGCTCATATCCGAGAAGCCCATCCACTATTTTTCGGCTACTGACCTGCCGCCGAAAGGTTTTCCCACCACGCAGTTCGACATGATTATTTCGGAAGATGTGGGGCTGTACAAATACGATATTCTGGGGCAGCGGGGGTTGGGCAAAATCAAAGATGCTATGGAATTGGTGAGACGCAATCATCCCGACCTGCCAGAAATAGATATACACCATGTAAAGCCATTTCTCACCGACCCAAATATCAATTACAAGGTAAGCAAGGCACAGTGCATCGGTTGCTTTTATGTGGAGTCGCCTGCCATGCGTATGCTGCTGCGAAAATTGGGAACCGATAGTTATTTGGGGCTTGTGGCGGCGAGTTCGATTATCCGCCCGGGGGTGGCACAAAGTGGGATGATGCGGGAGTATATCTTGCGGCACCGCGACCCTGAGCGGCGAAAACTGGCTCACCCCGTGATGTGGGAGCTTATGGAAGATACCTACGGCGTGATGGTGTATCAGGAAGATGTGATCAAGGTAGCCCACCATTTTGCGGGGCTCGATCTGGGCGAGGCCGACGTACTGCGGCGGGGTATGAGCGGGAAGTTTCGGTCAAGAGAAGAGTTTGACAAGGTGAAGCAGAAGTTTATCAGTAACTGTCAGGAAAAAGGGTATTCTGATCAGATTATAAACGAGGTGTGGGCACAAACGGAGAGTTTTGCCGGCTATGCTTTTGCCAAGGGTCACTCGGCTTCTTATGCCATTGAGAGCTACCAGAGCTTGTACCTGAAAACCTATTTTCCGCTCGAATACATGGTGGCAGTGCTCAATAACGGCGGGGGCTTTTACCGTGCCGAAACCTATATACACGAGGCCCGATTGCATGGAGCCACGGTGCATACGCCGCAAATCAACATCAGCACACAGGAAACCAGTATTTCGGGGAAAGATATCTACCTCGGTTTTCAGCACCTGAGCGGGCTGGAGAGTAAGCTGGCTGATGAAATTGTGGCTGAGCGGGAGGAGAACGGTGACTTTGCAGGCTTGCAGGATTTTCTGGATAGGGTACCCATTGGCATTGAGCAAATAGACATTTTACTGCGTATCGGAGCTTTTGATTTTACGGGAATCAACAAACGCACCCTGCTGTGGGAAGCCTATTACAGGCTCAACAAAGAACCCAGGCCGAGTAGCCAGCAGGAGCTTTTTAAGGTGCGGGTGAAGCAGTTTGAGCTACCCAAGCTCACCTCGGCACAGCTCGAGGACGTATTCGATCAGATAGAATTGCTGGGCTACCCGCTGTGCGATCCTTTTGACTTGCTGCTGCTACCCACCGAAAATACACTGGTAGCTGAAGATATGGAGTCTTGTCTCAATAAAAACATAACGCTCTACGGCTACCTGGTAACCACCAAAAATACCCGGACGAATAAAGGCGACCGCATGTATTTCGGTACTTTTCTGGATCGGGCGGGACAGTGGATAGATACGGTGCATTTCCCTCCTTCGGCAGCGGCCTATCCTTTTCGCGGCCGGGGTATTTACCGCCTCACAGGCAAGGTAGTTGCCGAGTTTGGCTTTCTCTCCATCGAAATAAGCGAAATGTACCGCATGCCCTATATCCTCGACCCGCGGTATACACCCGAAGAGGAGGCCAAGGCCAGAAAGGTGGCGTAAGTAGAAAGCAGCCTATTCCCCATCCAGCACCTTCATACGAAATTTTTCAATAGCCGCTGGTTGATGGGCACTTTTCATTAGGGCTATGAATTCTGCGACTTTTTCGGGATTGTCGGTGGCCAGGTTATGGCTTTCGGTAAGGTCGGTTTTCAGGTTATACAACTCGGTGATCAAGTCACCTTTATGCAGGTTTTTACGGATGATTTTCCAGTTGCCTGAAATTAAGGCTTGTGAACCCGAATTTTCAGGAAACTCCCAATAGAGGGAATCGTGCTTTTTCTGGCCAGCCAAACCGAGCAAAGTAGGTTTGATGGAAATACCGTCGGTGGCTGGTGATTCAATGCCGATAAGATCGGCAAAGGTGGGCATCATGTCGTAAAATACAGATCGATGATTCGAAGTACCGACAGGTACTTTTCCGGGCCAGGAGGCGATCATGGGTACCCGGATACCACCCTCGTAAACGGATGCTTTACCACGGCCAAACTCCGAGCTAAAAGGAGCCGCACTATCAAAAAATAGGGTTGGGGCACCACCCGCCCAGGAAGGGCCATTGTCACTGGTAAAAACGATGAGGGTGTTTTCCAGCAGGTTTAATTTTTCGAGTTTGGCTACCAGCTCACCCACCTGCTCATCGAGGTAGGAAATCATGGCGGCGTAAGTAGCACGCGGAGTGCGGTTTGGATAATAACCGTGTTGGGTATAAGGCTCCTCAGGGCCCAACTTTTCTTCGTAATATTTTACCCACCGGGCCGGAGCCTGAAGCGGCACGTGCGGTACGGGCGAGGCATAATAAAGGAAAAAAGGATTGCCTGCATTTTGTTCTATAAAACTCAGGGCTTTTGCATGAATAAGATCAGGGGCATAATCAGTAAGGGTAAAATCGGTATAGGAAGTGGGATCATTTGGATTGGCATTGGGTGCCAAATCAGCATGAATGGGAACTAGTTTATTTTTTAGGTATACGCGATGCTCGTTTTCCCATAGAAAGGGTGGATAATAAGTGTGGGCTTGCCGCTGGCAATTGTAACCAAAAAAAGAATCAAAACCCTGTTTGTTAGGTACACCTTCCGTATCGGGGGCTCCCAAACCCCATTTGCCGAAGATGCCACTTGTATAGCCTTCCCTGCCCAACATTTCGGCGATGGTAAAAATGGAATCGGGTAAAGGACGCTGCCCTTCCAGATGAGGGTTTGCCAGCATGGCTTTTGAGCTCCATACATCACCGCGGCTGGCCCATTCGTCGTTACCGCGTACATGGGCGTGGCCGGTATGTTTGCCCGTAAGAAAAGTACAGCGTGAAGGAGCACAAACAGGAGCACCGGCATAGTGTTGCGTAAACCGTAAACCTGATTTAGCAAGTCTGTCAATATTGGGTGTTTCAATGATTTTTTGTCCGTAACATCCCAATTCCCCATAACCAAGATCATCGGCCAAAATATAAACTATATTGGGTTTTTGCTGTGCAAGCAGCGTGTTGCTGAAGCATAAAAGGGCAATTATCTTATTTGAAATGTACATATGGCGATTGAATTATTTTTCAATTTAGTAAAAAAGTATGAAATGTAATTTCGTTTTTAAAATCGGGTAAAATGCTGCGGGAGGGATAGCAGCGGAGCTCTTTTATGGGCTGGCGTAGCCGCCTGTAAAAAGCGGGAGCGTATAGCCCGACGCCTTGCCTGCTGCTGTGCAGCGGCATGGCGGGCCGCCCAAAAACAAAAAAAAGGCACCCCAACTTGCGTCAGGGCACCTCCGATCCACACCTCTGTAAATCATTGTCTTTATACTGCGGCCATCACGTACATCTCTTCGAGTGTTGGGCTTGGGCTACCGCCGGCTTTTTCGAGGGTGATCGCAAATGCGGCCACATTGCCTGAGATGGTTTTCATAGTATGTATTTTTCCGTCGAAATCGGCGTCTATCATACCCATATCCACCGGCTTGCCATCTACAATGGTCCATAATTGGTATTGGTGTGCGGCGTCGGTTTTGGGGAGTTTATCCACCAGTAGTGCCACCTCGTTATTCTGTTTGTTCCAGAATACCTTCACCTCGCTTTCGGGCGATTTCTCGGTGCCTTTTAGGGTTACGAGCTCGTTTTGGCTGTTGCCATAAAGAGCGAGTAGCTGATCGGTCTGAGCTTTTTGGGCGTTTATGCCTTCAAGTTCGGTTTTTACAGCTGCCATTTCTTCCGAAACTTTATTTTTTGAAACATACAAACTGACTGAAAGTGCTGCCAGCAAAAGGGATGCTGCTATGGCCAGTTTAGACCACATGGGTACCACTTTTATGGTAGAAATTTCTGGCTCTGTTTCGACTCCTGGGAGTTCGGTTTCCACGGCCGGGGTTTCATCAAAAGTCATCTGGGCGAATATCTTTTCTTTGAGATGTGCCGGGGGAGTCTTTTGATAAAAACTGATGTATTGACCGATTGATTGTTCCAAGGCTGATAACTCGGTTTTGATTTCGGGATAGATTTTCGACATACATTCCACCTCTTTGCGTTCCTGCTCTGAAGCGGTACCGAGCACGTAATCCTCTAGTATGCCCGATTTTATATATTCATTTGTGTTCATATCGCAAAGTATGATTTTAAGTCTTGTAATGCAGTTCTGATTCTTGATTTCGCTGTACCGAGGGGTATTTTCAGGTGCTCTGCTGCATCTTCCTGCGTGTAGCCCTGAAGGTATACCAACTCGAGTAATTCTCTTCGTTCCGGTTTCAGATTTTCCATCAGGTCGCGAAGGTCTATGGTGGAGGTTTCGGGTTGGAAACTCATCATGCCGTCGACTTTGGTGATCGATGTATCAATGTCTTCTTTGTACACATTCTTGTTTTTACGAATTAAATCGATTGATGTGTTGCGGGCGATATTTACCATCCAGGTAAATAATCGGCCTTTTGAAGGGTCGTAGTCTCCGATTTTACGCCAGATCTTTATAAAAGAATCCTGCATCACGTTTTCGGCATCTTCTTCTACTTTGATTATTTTACTGATCAGGCCATAAAGGGCTGCTGAGTAATTATCGTATAAGTAGTCGAAAGCCGCCCGTTCGTTTCGTTTGAGAGAGGCTACCAGCTCTTCTTCCGGAATTTTAATTTTAGACGTTATCAAAGCTTTTCTGATTTTGAGGTGAATATCTGTTTTTTAAAGCTGCATTACAAAGGAAATAGGATTTACAAGTTATTTCAGATCAATTAAAACGTCGAATTCGAATTTGAAATTTAAATAATCGATGTATGAAATCCGGATAAAAGTGGCGGTGAATTCTCCCGCCACCTATTCATATTTTTACTTGTAATCTGTTTTCTAAAATCTACTGATTTTATTTATTATCCAGGTAATAAAACTTTATCAATACTGTGGATAATACCATTTGACTGGTAAACATCGTAGATGCTGATGTTGGCAGTTCCGCCGGCACGGTCTGTTACGGTTACATTGTGCTTGCCATTCATTTTGAAAGTAAGCATGCCACCCGAAAGAGTTTTGGCGGTGTAAATTCCGTTTCCTTTTTTGATGTCTTTCATCAGGGTTTCGGCATCTAATTTACCAGCGACTACGTGGTAGCTAAGTATACCTGCGAGCTTATCCTTATTTTCTGGTTTTAATAAGGTAGAAACGGTGCCTTTTGGTAGCTCTTCAAAAGCTGAATTTACGGGAGCAAATACGGTAAAAGGTCCATCGCCCATTAAGGCATCTACCAGGCCTGCTGCTTTTACCGCTGCTACGAGCGTGGTGTGGTCTTTGGAGTTTACGGCGTTTTCCACGATGTTTTTCTTGGGATACATGGCCTCACCACCTACGTAAGTTACGTCTGATTGTGCATATACTCCTGCCGACATCATGAGTGCAAGTGCGACTGTGCTGATTACTTTTTTCATCTTAATTGTTTGTTTTTGTTTGTTGATGTGGAAGATACGCTGATGGGGAAAGTTTGGATCAGTGGGGCGAAAAAAAAGATTTTATAGAGGAAAAGGATTGAAAATTAATGTTTTCAAAATTTAGTGACTTTTGCTTTTATACCAGTCTTTTTATAAAATTTAAGGTAAAAGTACCCTATTTTTTATTTTCCTAAAAGGCTACATTTGAGATATGATAACGTGAAAATATTTTTTTTAAGCTATTAAAACTCAACCTATTTCTCTTATGCAAAATCTATTACAAGATATTCCGATGATTGATTTTCTGTATTAAAGTCATTATATTTATTCATTAGCCTCTTTTAACCATGAAAACTTCCAAATACTTAAACGCCCTCCACTGCATTGTAATCGCCCTTAAGTCGGGCTGGCTGAGTTTACTGAGTATCATAGCTGTAATTATTCTCACGGTCAATGTGGAGCAGGGGCAGGCTTTGATTCTGAACTTGTTTGATCAAAATTTTGGGAACTTGCTTCTTTTCCTTTTCCAGGTTTTGTTTATGGCCATGATTGTTTCGCATTACCCCAACTACCTGGAGCTGTATTTTGAAAATGTGATGCATAAGTTTGATTGGAAGCTCAATCAGCCGGTTATTCTCGGAATGGGTATAGTTACTTATCAATATAAGAAAGATCAAAAATGGGAGTCGGATTGTGATTTGGGAATCTGGCGAAAATTATTGGGAGTGCTATTCTTGAGTATTTGTATGTATGCATTTACCGAAACCTATTATTTGCAAATTTCCCAATACGCCAATTCGATTTCTCCTTTTCTAAAAATTCACGGCTTTTGGTCATTTACCCTAATTTTTGTTTTTAACGTTTTGATGTATTTGCTTTTCCGATACCTGTTTCAGTCTTTTACCAAAGTTCCGCGACTAATTGATTTGCTCATCTTATTGTTTGCTTTGGGTATTGCGGCCTTAAGTGTTTATATTAATGAGGAAGAAAAGGGTTGGAGTGCGGTTTCTTCCGTACTGATAGTTATTTGTATGTTGCTTCTCAATGCCGCCGGTATCATTCTTATCTATTTTCGATCCTATACTTTATTAAAAAATCATGCGGTATACCTTACCGTCCTTTCGGTTTTTGGCTGGATTAATTTCATCATTCTGGTTTGGGCCAATTTCCAGCCGCATCTTTTCAATCCTTTGATTATTATCATGGCTTTTCTCAATTTGTTTTATGGCCTTTTTGTAATAGTAATTAAGCACCGTTTTTATTACGGGCAAAAAGGCATCACGCAATCGATCTATCGTGTTTTTTTTAATTACCTGGCACCTATTCTCATTATTTTGATTCCGATTTGGTATCTCGTAGCAGAGGTAATTGGCAATGACTTACATGCATTAAAAGTGATTCCGGAAAGTACGGAAGTTAGCAGCTATCAGGATTTTAAACGTAATTTCAAGGATAAATAGGGTAAATCTGACACGCTTTATTTCATTGCAGCCTATGGTGGTGGCCTAAAAGCAAACATCTGGAATCAATACGTATTGGAAAAATGCCGCGATCTGAACGGAAAAGACCTACTTGCATGTACCGTGGCAATTTCCGGAGTATCTGGTGGCTCCATTGGTAACGCTGTATACGCCGCGATTAATCACGAACAGCTTCCGGAAAGAAGAAAAGCCATCATTGATTCCGTAGGTTTGGGGAATTTCCTTACGGTTGATCTGGCTTATATGTTTGGCCACGACATGTTTGCCAATCTGATGGGAACCTGGCTTTTTGGAAAGGGCGACAGGGCATACAGATCCATGAAGTCTTATCAGGATATGGTATTGGCAGGTACCGATTTTCAAGGAACCAACAAGTTATTAAATACAAGTTTCAGGGGGTATTGGCAGGAAATGAACAGAGATAAAAATTACCCGGTCTTACTGATCAATTCATCCGGCAAAAATTCCCGCAAGGGGGTGGCTGCTTCGCTCAAATTCAGCGAGGCCGAGTTTAAGGCTTGTTTTAAAAATACCGATGATATATTAAGCCTGGCTAATAATCAGACTCTCTCTTATCTCGAAGCCACCTCTACAAGTAATCGTTTTCCTGTTTTGAGTCCGGCTGCTAAAATTCCCGGAAAAGGACATTATGTCGACGGGGGATATTTCGAGAATTCGGGCATGCAAAGTTTAATGGAATTTTATGAGTTTTTGCTTAAAGACAAACTATTAGAAGGTAAGAAAATTGTTTTTATTCAGATTTCAAACAGTGGTGGAGTGTCGCTTCATAATCTTACAAAAGACCTGGTACTTGATAAAGAAATTAAAGAATCCAGCGAACTAGGAGCAGTAATTAATACCAAACTAAGTCTGGACTTTTTACCCTATTATTATTCCGACTTTTCAGAAATACAGGGCGATACCTTAAAAATTGTACGTATAGACATGCCTCATTTTTATACAGACGAAAAGTTGAAGGCATTTTTTGATTCTAAGCTTGTGCCGCAAAGCAGCAGATTGGATAGTTTAATAAAAACTAACAACGAAAGCATAAAAAAAATCAGATCCCAAAACCCGTTTAACTACCTGGAGCCACCACTTTCCCGATTGCTTTCGCGACAATCACTAAATTATATGAAAGATTGTATTCTTATTGATAACTCTTTTAATCAATTAAAATAATGGCCAGAAAACTAATTATTACCGCCGACGATTACGGCTACACCGATCTTATCGATCAGGCTATATTAGGGGCAGCACGGGCAG
This sequence comes from Jiulongibacter sp., assembly GCA_024645245.1. GTDB lineage: Bacteria > Bacteroidota > Bacteroidia > Cytophagales > Spirosomataceae > JAHEBN01. The sequence goes on from JAHEBN010000043.1 coordinate 20,238, forward strand.
GCAGAATTACCGCAGTATCTGCATTTGCCAATTATGCTTTTAATGAATTGAAGACTAAAATAAAGCTACTGAGAGATGAGGTGCCCAATATTCCGATAGGTTTACATTTAAGTATTACGTCGGGTTCGCCATTGACTCATGCTACTTCACTCATGAAAAAAGTGAAGGGTAAATGGCAGTTTAAAGAACCTAAGGAAATTGTTCTAAAAGATATCGATCTGGACGAAGCGAGAACAGAGCTGGTAGCTCAGGTAGTTCAAATGAGACAGGCTTTAAATGGTAAAATTGATCACCTGAGTTGCCATCACAATATACTTTACCTTATGCCAGGTCTATTTTCTTTGTTACTCGAAATTGCCAAAGACGAAGGTATACAGTTACGCACACCGCGAAATCTGATCAGTATTTCTAAATTCAGTTCGGTTCGTGAATTGAATCCGGCCCTAATTCCACTTTACATTGAACATGCCTTTCAGGCTATGAACCTCGAAAATCTAAAACTGGCTTTGGGGGCAGTTGGCGAGAAAAATGTTAAAAATCAGGAAAAGGAAATGAAAGATCAACAAATAACTTCACCAAATTATTTCCTGATACATCATTATGGCAATCCCGATATTGAGGTGTTTGAAAGAACATACGGTCAAATAGCAGATCAAGAAACCTGCGAACAGGTAATGCACCTGGCAATTGATAAGTCGGCATTTGACATGAAGAATTTTCCGAACGGGATAAATAAAAAATACCTGGATGGTAGAAATAAGGAGTTTGTTTTGCTCATGTCAAAAGAGAACAATGATTTAATAAATGAGGTTTCTGCATTAAGAGATCCGATAGTTCTGGGAAGCTATTCCACCTGAGACAGGATATTTTAAAGTTCAAAATTTATTATTTTAAAAATTGGAATGGTTTAATTTTTGCAAACTCAAAAAATAAATACTTTTGATTAAAAATTGTTTTTACTGAAAACTAATCTTTTTTTACAAAAAGGTACACTGAATAGTAAATTCCGGATGGCATTGATTCTTCCGGCACTTTTTTGTTTTGCTATTTCCACTTATTCGCAGCTTACAGTTTCGTACCCAAAAGAACGAATGGTATTTCAACGTAACCTGAGCAATTCAGGCACTTTTTCATTTTCGGGATCAGTAAATCAAATAGTTGATAAGCTTGAGGTGAAAATTTGGGAAAGATCCGGAGTAAATCTTGTACTTAAGACTGATTGGTACGAAATAGAAAATAATTCTCCTGCCGGATTTTTCAGAGATACTATTACGTTGAATGGCGGTTGGTATAAACTGGAAATAAGAGCCACCAAGAATGAAATAGTTATTGATACAAAAACAATTGAAAGGGTAGGGGTTGGCGAAGTTTTTATTATTGCCGGTCAGTCCAATGCATCTGGAGTAAATTACTATCCCAATGACCTTGGTTTACCTGCAAATGATGATCGCGTTAATTGTTCCAATTTCAGAAACAGCACAAATAGTATTGAACCTGATTTAAATTTAAATTTTACGCATTTAGGGAATGTACAATATGTAGGCCCATTTGGAGATACGCAATGGTGCTGGGGAGTTTTGGGCGATAATTTGGTTCAACAGCTCAATGTTCCCGTATTATTTTTCAATACTGCTTGGGGGGGTACAAGTACAAAGCACTGGTTTACCAGTTATAATGGAACGGATGTAATCACTTCTTATGAGCAAAACCTGGGTCTCACTTTAGGTTTCCCATACCAAAATTTAAAAACTTGTTTAAAATTTTACGGATCTTTATTGGGTGTTCGAGCTGTATTATGGCATCAGGGAGAAACTGACTGCATTGATGGTATATTGACTCAGCAACAAATGCGGGATCAGTTGAAGGGAACTATTCTGGGATCCAGGGCCGATCTGGGCGAGAATGTTGCATGGATGGTATGTAAAGCTTCATTTATCAATGACTACTCCAATGATCACTATTGCCCTGCCGTAATTGGTGCACAAGCCGAAATAATTAACGAACCAGGTTTAAATGTTTTCGAAGGTCCGAATACCGACAATTATATGCATCCAAGATACGACAATGTACATTTTGCAGGGTCTAGTGGTAGTCAGATACTCGGTGACGCATGGGCCACTAAATTAAATGCCAATTTCTTTTCTACTTGTGTTCCTGTTTTGCCTGGTCTGGTGGAGCCATTGGATGTTACCTGCCTGAGTACAAACAATACTTCGATTCAGGCACTTGAGCATTACACGATTTATAAATGGAATGATAATAGTTCGGTATCCTATAAAACGGGTAATACCGGAATTTATTCAGCTTTTCTTAAAACTAACAATGGAAACTACAAATTCTCACAGGCGTATAATTTGGCAGCATTTAATTTCACAGTTCCTGCTGTATCAGCGATTAGCTCATCTCCAAATCCAGCGATGATTTATAATGGAAATGAAATTAATCTTATCGTAAGCTGTCCTGGTTTTCAACCTGTTTGGAGCAGTGGACAGATAAATTCACCCGTTTCTGTTTTTCCAATAGCTGACTCAACCTTTTCAGTTAGTTGTATCAATCGATTTTGTCATACCACAAGTCAGTCTAAACAGGTAAAGGTATGCCCTCAAAATCTTTCCTTGATTTCTCCTCAAAACGACATTGATTTAGGTCACCCTTTAAATTTCGTTAGTGCATCTGTTATTTCTGCCCGGAATGTAATCAGTGGCCCGCTGGGCGGTGGGTATAATAATTTGATTTTTCAGGGTGAAAAAAGTATTGAATTATTGCCCGGTTTTAAATCAGAGGGTCAAACCTTCACTGCAATTTTAGGTTCATGTTTGAAATGATTTGTAGAATTGAAAATAACAATTTTATAAATCAGGCTTCTAAAATTGTCTTTATTCCTTAACTACCTGTTGATTAAGTACTAATCTTTTAGATTATTTTAAGAATTTGGCTTTAATGGAAAAAGCTAAATTCCTTATTTATGGAATTTGATTATATTTGAAACTTGTTTTTTATAAATCATTCATCCAATAAACTACTATGTCAAATATGAAAAAAATTGGTACGGGAAGTTCCAATTTATGGCTATTATGCCTGTTGTTTTTTATTAGTATTTCTTATTCTCAGGCTCAAATCAGTTCCACCCGTGCTTTCGAGCAGTTGGGATCAGAATTACCAACCCCCAATACTTATCGTACAGGCTCCGGGGCTCCGGGTAAGGATTATTTTCAGCAGCAGGCAGATTACAAAATAAAAGTAGAGCTTGATGACGAAAATCAACGAATTATAGGGTCAGAAGTGGTTACCTATTATAATTTTTCGCCCGATCCTTTAAAATATATCTGGCTGCAACTGGACATGAATATGTTTGAGGAAAACTCGATAAATGCTTTATCTAAAACCGGAGGAATTAAAGACAAAATGACCTCAGCACAGCTGAAAGGTTTAAATTCTGCCAGCTCGGTATATGGTAATGTTAAAGGGGATAAAAAACTGGGTTATAACATAAAATTGGTAAAAGACCTTAAAGGCAATGACCTGAAACACACCATTAATAGCACCATGATGCGAATTGATCTGCCGGCACCACTTGCTAATGGACAGTCATTTTCGTTTAAAATTGATTGGGATTATAATGTAACAGATTATTACGGTCGCTCCGGATATGAATTTTTTCCGGAAGATGGCAATTACAATTATTTCATTGCTCATTGGTTTCCGCGTATGTGTGTATACGATGATGTAGAAGGCTGGCAAAACAAGCAATTTATGGGTAGTGGTGAGTTTTCGCTTACTTTCGGAAACTACGAAGTTTCTATCACAGCACCCGAAGATCACGTAGTGGTAGCAACAGGAGAATGCCAGAACTGGAATAAAGTGTTGACCAAAACACAGCAAAATCGTATTGCTCAGGCGGCTAAATCTAATGAACCTGTTATCATTGTTTCGCAGGATGAGGCAATTGAGCGATCAAAAAATCCATCAAAGAAAAAGCAAACCTGGGAATTTAAGGCCAGTAATGTGCGGGACTTTGCCTTTGCCTCTTCGCGTCGTTTTATTTGGGATGCCATGCAAACGGATGTTTATGGTAACGGACGCAAAATATGGAGTATGTCGGTATATTCTAAGGAAGGTAATCCATTATGGGAACAATACAGCACTAAAGTGGTAGAGCATACCCTTAAATCTTATGGTAACCGAACCATTGAATACCCTTATCCCGTAGCAATATCGTGCCATGCCGAGCCGCGAGGAGGTATGGAATACCCGATGATCAGCTTTAATGGAGGTCGCCCGGAGGCTGATGGTACTTACAGTGCACAGACTAAAGCCGGAATGATAGGGGTAATTATACACGAAGTTGGGCATAACTTCTTCCCAATGATTGTAAATTCCGACGAACGCCAATGGACCTGGATGGATGAAGGTTTGAATACTTTTTGCCAATACCTGGCCGAGCAGGAGTGGGATCGTGAATTCCTGGGACGCAGGGGAGAAGCTCAGTCTATTGTACCTTACATGAGGTCGGACCCCAGCCAGATGCAACCAATTATGACTAACTCAGAGAATATTATTCAGTTTGGAAATAACGCCTATGGTAAACCGGCAGCAGCATTAAATATATTGCGTGAAACGGTGATGGGACGCGAATTATTTGATTATTCATTTAAGGAATATGCACGAAGATGGGCATTTAAACATCCAAAACCAGCTGATTTCTTCCGCACCTTGGAAGATGCTTCGGCAGTGGATCTGGATTGGTTTTGGAAAGGTTGGTTTTATACCACACTACCAGTTGATCAGGATTTAGCTGAAGTAGAATGGTATGTAGCAGATTCGCAGGATCCGGAGATCACGAAAGCCGCGGCCAGAGAAGACTACGATGAAAAGAGGAATACGCTTTCAGTTATCAACAACAAAAAGGATATAGCTGAAACGGTGGTCGAGAAAGATGAGAAAATGAAAGATTTCTATAATTCTTACGACCCCTTTGCCGTAACTCCTCAGGATAAAGCAAAATATGAAAAATATTTGGCGGGTTTGAGCGAAGATGATCGCAAGGTCTTGGCATCAGCCACTAATTTTTATGCCATTAAACTGAAGAACAAAGGCGGATTGGTAATGCCGGTAATAATTAAGATGGAGTTTGAAGATGGTACCAGTGAAGTGGTACGATTCCCGGCTGAAATCTGGAGACAAAATGCAGGTGAAATTACCAAAACTGTACCTACCAAAAAGAAAGTGAAGAAATTTATTTTAGATCCTTTCCATGAAATCGCGGACATTGATACTTCCAATAATAGCTTCCCACGGGAGCCGGAGCAGCCTACCCGTTTTCAGTTGTTTAAAGACGGTACTGCACCTGCCATGAATCCTATGCAGGAAGCCCGCCAGAACAAAGGTGCCAAAATACAAAGTGCCGATTAATAATTGTTTTTTGTATAATAAGACAATGGTTCTTCAGGAGCCATTGTCTTTTTTTTATCAAATTTGAACAAAAATATAGTGGACCTTGGACTTCCGTTTTATGTGTATTTGTATGTTTCGGGTAAATCATTTATTGCTTTTTGGAAAACTTGACATTCGATTCCCTATTTTGTGTTTTGGTTTTTGAACAAAAATAAAATTAGTGGGTCAGAATACTGTAAATAGGGAATATTCACACGGATTCGTGCTTGGCAATCGTCAGGTGGATATCCTGACATTTACGGATATTTTTCAGCATAGTTCTGAGCTCAATGTAGGTTTTCTGGCTTTAGACTTACGTGTTGAGCAAATAGAAAATGAGCGGGGAATTTTTTGGGTAAAAAACACCAATGAGGTTAAAATAGAGCAAAAAGCAAACGATATTGCTCTTTCCTGTAATTGTAATTTTCAGAAACCATTACTTTGCGAACACCAATCACTGGCACTGCAAACACTGCTTTCTAAGCCTGATTTAAAGGCTTTTTTCGATAAAAAACTCCGGCTGGAAAAAATAAAACATGCCGCCAAAGACTATGGCATGGCCGATGAGCCGGATTTGGAAAAATACTTTTGCCTTAAATATTCTCAAGGTAATACCCACGTTGTCCCCCTAAATTCCGAATTAATACCTGTAAATGAGGCTACCACATCGTATTTGAAAGAACGGATTTTTGCAAAAAAGGAGCCTAATAATCCTCCCGAAAACGAAATTGGTTCCAAAGACATTCTCGTTTTTAAACGGAATAAATTTCTGGAAACCTATGGCCTCGAGTATTGTACAGCTTCACTGAATAAAAACGGGACACTCAAGAACCCAATAAACGTCAAAGATCCGTTAGACGAAACCTGGAAATACGAACAAACAGATGTACTTCGCTTTTTTACGGCTGTGGCTAAAAATCAGAAAAACATCGAAACTGCTGATTTTCAATCCTTAAAAACGATTGTAAACAACCCGCTTGCTCTGGATTTTTTTCTGTGTGATGCCGAAAATCTGTCGGTCCCCAATCTGAAGCAGATAATTACGGCGATAACCAAAATCGATCTGGAAATAAATGTAAATTTCAAAAAACCTTTCTATGAAGTAGAGGCCGTTATCTCCCTGAATGATAGGGTTTATCCCTTAAAAGATTTGAAAATTCTGTTTAGGCATTTTTTACAAATCAGAGAAAAACTTCTATTAATTAGTAATACAGAACTGCTACCCGCATTGCATTATTTTCTGGAAAAAAGATCCGTTCTACTTATTCATCCTTCAAAATTTGAATTATTCCGAAAAGAAATAATAGAAGGCCTGGCGGAAAAAGTAAACGTAAATTATACTTTCCTGAAAGAAAATACCGGAAAAGAAATTATTGAGCAGGAATGGAAAGAGGAATATCCCATCGAGAAACTGGTTTACCTGAGCGACGAGAAAGACTTTGTCAACATTACTCCGGTGGTAAAATACGGCAAGCTCGAAGTAGCGGTTTCATCCAGAAAACAATTGGTGGATATCGATCCGAATGGTAACCATTTTCGGGTAGAAAGAAATAAGGAGCTTGAATTGAAATTAACGGCCCTTATATCGCGACTTCATCCCGAATTTGCAGAACAACTCGCCGAAGGAAATTACTTTTACCTGCAAAAACAGAAGTTTTTGGATGAAGACTGGTTTCTGCAAGCTTTTGAAATACTGCGGGACCATGGCGTGAAAATATTAGGTTTTCAGTCCCTGAGCAACAATAAACTAAGTCCATTTCGGGCCGTAATAAGCATTAGTGTGGAGTCGGGAATCGACTGGTTCGATACCAAAGT
>JAHEBN010000044.1 GCA_024645245.1 Jiulongibacter sp.
TGATTGGTAAGAAAAAGTACTGTCGTCATTAAAAGTTAAACTAAACGTTTCGTCATCAGGAACTGTTTTCCAATCCTGGTCTCCTGTTTTACTTTCCTCTAATTTCCAGATCTTACCTGTTCTTTTTACTGCATCTTCTTCACAGGAAGAAATAAGGATTAGCAAAAAAAGAAATAGCTGTTTCATCTTTATAATGTTCTATATATTACAAGATGAAAGTTGGATAGTTTTTGTTGCATGTAAAAAAAAATGAAGCATAAAATAAAATAAATGGCTCTCTGGCTAAGTAAAATCAACTCTAAGCTTGATTTTAAAATTGAGACAGAGAACCACATCTAAATTATTAAAAATTTACCGGCGTAGAAACCAGCCAAGCCAGATGCCAACTAAGCCCCAGGATGCTATACCATCAATTAAATCAGTAATGGTGGGCACTTCAAACCAGATAGAACGGGTATAAGTAGTCGTTAAATATCCAATAATACCAACAGCTACCGAACTTAGTAAAATGGTAGCCATATTGGGGTTCTGCATTTTCATCAGAATCCAGATTAAAAGAAATACGGAAAGAAAATCAACAACAATACCCCGAGCCATATTGCTGCCCATATTCATAGTCATACTTTTGTGGAAACGCACCTCGGCCCAAGGCTTTCCCAAGGACTCTTCCATCAATTTCTGCTCATCTGCTTGTGAAGTGCCTGGCGGTACGCCCGGCATAAAGTAAAACCCCTCATCCAGGTTTTCATCGAGATATTGTAATACTTCGGATTCTTTAGGTGTATACTGCTGTGTGTCGCGGTGTAAATTGATAAGTCCCCAGGAAAGAAATTGCCATAAAAAAAGGATGATGCCACCCACAACGGTGGCGATTGTGATCTTTTGCATTAGGTAAATTGTTTAAGGTTAAGGAATTATAGTAAATTTTGTAAAAATCTGAATCAATTGCAAATGGTAATTTGTATTGATTAAAATTACAGCTATTTCAAAAATGTCAAATTATAATTACAATCGCTGCATCAAATGCCTAACCATATTGTTTTTCCAATTCGTGAAGTCCCCAGCAATGATATGTTCGCGAGACTGATTCACCAGCCACATGTAAAAAGTAAGATTATGTATACTGGCAATTTGAGCACCCAGCATTTCCTGGCATTTTATCAAGTGTTTTAAGTAGGCTTTAGAATAAAATGTACTCACATATCCACCCAAGCCAGTATCTATAGGGCTAAAATCATCCTCCCATTTTTTATTGCGGATATTGATAATTCCTTCCGTGGTAAAAAGCATGCCGTTTCTTGCATTTCGTGTAGGCATTACGCAGTCAAACATATCGGTGCCCAATGCAATTCCTTCCAGAATATTTTCCGGAGTTCCCACACCCATCAGGTAGCGGGGTTTGTCTTTGGGCAGAATTCCGTTTACCACCGCAAGCATTTCATACATATCTTCTGCAGGTTCACCCACCGAAAGTCCTCCGATGGCGTTTCCGGGTTGATTTTGTTCGGCGATAAATTCGGCGGATTGTTTTCTTAAGTCAATATATGTACTGCCTTGTACAATCGGAAAAAGTGACTGACTATGCCCGTATTTTGGCTCTGTTTCGTCGAATCGCTTTATGCATCTTTTTAGCCATCGATGAGTAAGGTGCATAGATTTTTCAGCATAATCGTATTCCGAAGGGTAAGGTGGGCACTCATCAAATGCCATGATGATATCGGCACCAATGATACGCTGGATATCCATCACATATTCGGGAGTAAAGAGGTGCTTTGAGCCGTCGATGTGGGAATTAAAATGCACGCCCTCTTCTGATATTTTTCGGATTTCTTTCAAAGAAAAAACCTGATAACCACCACTGTCTGTTAAAATTGGTTTGTTCCAACCATTGAATCCGTGCAATCCGCCAGCTTTTTCGAGAATATCAAGACCAGGTCGAAGATACAAATGATAGGTGTTTCCCAGTATTATCTGGGCTTTTACATCTTCATCAATTTCCCGGGTGTGAAGTCCTTTTACGGTACCCGCCGTGCCAACAGGCATAAAAATAGGTGTTTGTATCACACCGTGGTCAGTAGTGATAGTGCCAGCCCGGGCATTGGATTGTGAATCGGTATGTTGAAACTCAAATTTCATGACGCAAAGGTCAGAGAAATACCTGAATTTTGAAATTTAACAGCTTTTTAAATTCAAATACTTGTTTTTTAGGCTACTCTATAAAATTACAGGGTAAGAAAAAAAATCATAATCAAATGCACTTTGTATATTTGTCAAAATTTAAACACCACTATTTAAGTGATTTCAGGAATTATTCTACCTGCTCTGTACGCTTTGGCTATTCTGATTCAGCTTATTTTTTTATTGATAATCTTTACTTCCCTGTTGCGTAAAAATACCGGAGAAGTAAAAACGGAGCATCAAGCAGGCGTTTCAGTAGTATTGGCAGCCTGGAATGAACTGGAAAATCTAAAGGTGTTGTTGCCGCTTTTAGAAAATCAAGACTATCCTGATTTTGAAATAATTCTGGTGGATGATCGCTCCAGTGACGGTACTTACGATTACCTATTGAACAACGAAGGCAATTATAAAAAACTAAAATTTGTTCGGATAGAGTCTTTGCCCGAGCATTTTACGGCAAAAAAATATGCAGTTACCATGGGAATAAAAAAGGCTGGTAAGGAACTGATTTTACTTACCGACGCCGATTGCAGGCCAGCGGGAAACCAATGGATAGCTGAAATGGCAGCCAGAATTGGCGAAAATGAGGATGTAGTTTTAGGGTTTTCGCCTTATTACCGGTATGCCGGATGGTTGAATGCTTTTATACGTTATGAAACATTTCAAACAGCATTACTTTATCTTTCTTTTGCAGCTTCCAAAATACCCTTTATGGGAATTGGTCGAAATCTAATGTATCGAAAAGAAGCTTTTTGGAAAGTCAACGGATTTGCCAAACACCTCAAATTATTAAGTGGTGACGATGATTTATTGGTTAATGAAATTGCTAATAAGCACAATACGACCATCTGTATAGAACCTGAATCTTTTGTTTACTCAGAACCGAAAACCAATTTTAAGGATTGGGTTACCCAGAAAAGAAGGCATCTTTCTGTAGGAAAAAGATATAAATTCAGAGATAAAATGAATCTGGGTTTACATTGGTTTAGCCTGATTTTATGCTGGATTATGCCAATTCCGGTTTTTTTGGCAAACCCTGACTGGTTTGAATTGGTCGATTCGTTAAAAATCCCGAATGAATTTTTAGGTCAATATGGAATTCAACATTATGAACCATTTACCAATTGGATGCGAATGACCTTATGCGTTTTTATTGGCTGGTTGCTAGTTCGTTGGTTGATACTTACTCTGGTAAATCGCCGAATAGGGAAAACACTTTCTTCATTCAAAATATTAATTTTAGACTTTTTATACGTTTTGTATCTATTGATTTTCGGATTCATGACGCTATTTTCGAATCCGAAGAAAATAAAATGGCGTTGAGCTTCTTATGGATATCATCCTTAAATATTTCCCCGATCTTAGTTCTGATCAAAAAAAGCAAGTTGCTGCTTTGCAAGAACTCTATACGTTTTGGAATAATCAGATAAATGTGATTTCTAGGAAAGATATCGATGCTTTATATGAAAAGCATGTGCTCCATTCTTTAGGAATAGCCAAAGTGTGTGAATTTGCTCCTGGCTCCAAAATTCTGGATGTGGGTACAGGAGGAGGTTTTCCGGGAATACCGCTGGCGATTATGTTTCCAGAAGTACATTTTCACCTGGTGGATTCGATTGGTAAGAAAATAAAAGTGGTACAGGAAGTTGCCAAAGCTTTGGGGCTAATAAATCTTACTGCCGAACACGAGAGAGCTGAAAATGTAAAAGGAAAATTTGACTTTGTGGTGAGCCGGGCAGTTACCAGAATGAAGCCATTTTTGGGCTGGATTCACGATAAATTTGAAAAAAGACAACTCAGCGAACTTTACAATGGCATTTTATATTTAAAAGGTGGCGACCTGGAAGAGGAACTTGCCGAGGCGGGCCGATCTTACCAATTGACTGATCTTTCTGAAATTTTTGATGAGGAATTTTTTGAGACAAAAAAAGTGGTTTATATACCCATGTAATTAGTATGTCTGCCATAGCCATTTTACATGAAGATCAACAGGATATAATAGTTTCGGCCCGACTTTTTCTATACGGCTCTGAGGCCAGCGAGGAGATCGGTCAGGCAATTGTTGATGAAATTACCACAATGTGGAATGAACCCAAGGCCACTTTGAACTTGAATGGCAAAGATTTTTTGATTCGATTCGATATTGCTTTTGCCCTTATCTCTTATTCCGATTTACTGGTTTTATGCCCACAAAATCGTGATTTCAGAAATAACTTTATTCGGATTGAAAGCAGTAATCGCATGGCTCGCTCTATGATGGGTTTTGGTTTGGGAGATAATTCAGGACATTGGTTATCTACCGATAATTTGGGAACCAGCACCACAGCCGCTCATGAGTTTGGCCATGCACTGGGCTTGCCACATCCCGGCAATCTGGACTATCGGGGTACAGGTTTTCCTCCATTAATGGCTCCACGGGGTACTTTGGTAGATGCCGAATATCAATGGAATCCGGCTGCAATAGCAGGCGAATACGGAGGAACAATGAAGCCTATTCATCGTAAAGTAAGTTTTGCTGAAATTGCAGCAGTTTTTGAAAATCACCCATTTAATAAAGGCATAAGCTTTCAAATAGGACGACTGACAAATATTATTTTTGATCAGGTGGCCAATCCGCTACGAATAGTTTAATTGATGTTTAGAAATATGATAGTTAAATTGGTTCGAGTGAATTTCCCCGAATTGATATTAATGAAAAATCCCACCAGCCAAGGGCCAGAGGGATTTCGTTACAATCAAATCTAACCACTATTATCTTTCGGCGTAAAACGCAATACTTTTGTCTATTATATCATTGTAAGCAGATTTCATTTCATGATTCTCGCTTGGATATAAATAGAATGATGTTTCCACTTTTTTGTTTTTAAGAGCATCGTATGTTTTTTTGCCGTGTATTTCTTCTAAAATTTCATCCTGACCGCTATAAAAAAGTACAGTAGGGGTGGTACTTTTGCTTATTTTATAAAATGGACTGGCCTCTTTAAAAGCTACCGGATCTTCCGAATATTTTTTGCCTACCAATATTTCTGTCAGGTTGCCTTTATTCTGACTAAAAATATTTTTTCTTACATCTTCCAAGGTAAGATCAGTGGGTGCAACTACTGCCGAAACGGCTTTTATGTTAGTTATTTCCGGATGATTATAGGCATACGACATGGCAATATGCCCTCCGGAACTATATCCGAAAAGTAAAATTTCTCCATTAAGTCGTAGTTCTTCTTTTCTGGATTCGATATGATTCATCAGAACATCCAAATCATCCATTATATTGTCAAATGTTATTTTCCCTTCTTCCACAAGCCTGTGATTAATATTCATTATTGTTAGATTTAATTTTTTACTTTTAAAACGATCCACAAATGGATCTAAAAAACTTTTATCCAGTAATCCCCAACCTCCTCCATGTATAGTTACAAGTAATATGCTTGGAATAGAATCAACGGTGAGAACCGGACGATACAAGTCGTAAGCTTGTAAATTATATTCTCCATATTTTAAATTGTACTCAATTTTATAATTAATAGCTTCACTCTTTCTTAATAAGTCGCCTAATTTGGGTTTTAGATTTTGACCTACAATTGGCTCTGGACTTTCTAGTTGGTTGCATGAATTTAGTAACAGGAAAATTCCTGAAATGTAAATTATTGTCTTCATAGTTATATTGGTTGTGATTCTTGACAATACCATATAAAAAAGCGAGCCAGTATTAAATAAATTTGTTAATGTACATATAAACAATATGTTATAATATTTACGTATAGTTCTTCTCTAAAGTTTTTGTGTCTCCAATTCCCCAAATTGCCTCAGTTTTAATTCCCCAAATAGGGGCTGAGGCCTTTGAATAGCTATTTGCCTGAACCTTTTTTGTTTTATGATCTGATATTTCTCTGTTTGGGTCTCAATTTCAACTAAATGGGGAGTTTAGTTCCCAAAAAAACACGATTTACGGGCTAAAAATCAGGGGTATACTTTTTTAATGTCATTAACTGAATCAAAAATTTTAATAAAATGGAAAACACGAATAGTAATAAATCTGGAGTAATAGTATGGATCACCGGTATAGCATTTGCTGCTACGGCAGCTCTGGGGGCATATCAATACACAGAACTTGAAAAGAGAGATATATCTCTTGCGGAAGTAAGCGGCACTGCCGATTCTCTTATGGTAGTGAAAAGTAGCCTCAACTCAGAAATTGCTACACTATCTGAAAACCTCAACAAGGAAATTGAAGCTGGCAAAAAAACGGAAGAAGAGTTAAATAAGGTAAATGGAATGCTGGCCAGGAAAAATTCAGAATTGAAAGCTTTAAGAAATACGAGAGCAAAAAACCTGAAAGATCAAAAAGCAAAAGACGAAGAAATTGCCTTGCTAAATACTCAAATTAACGACTTAAATACTATTAAAGGCCATATGGAAGAAGAATTAACTAAAATTCCCATTCTGGAAAGTGAAAAATTAAAATTAGAAGAATCACTTGCGAAATGGGAAATGGATTATGCCGCACTTCAAAATGATTTTCAGGAGTTGGATAAGAAACATGCCAAATTATTGTTTGATGCTCCCGGAGACAATTTCCATGTAGAAGCTATAACGCAAGGCTCTAAGCTAACCTCGAAGGCCAAAAAAGTTAAGAAAATAAAAGTTTCTTTCCTTTTGCCTGAATATATGCAACGTGAGTTAAGTGGACAGAAAAACTTGTATTTAAGTCTTTTTGATGAAAAAATTCAACCATTGCCGGGTTGGTCGAAAGAGGTTAGTGTGGCTTCTCCTGGTAGTGCACCCATTCCTGTACAGGTACATGCCATGAAAACAGTAGATTATAGCAAAAATCCACAAGCCGTAGAATTTATTGTAGAAATGGATGAAAAACTAGAGCCAGGTCTTTATAAAGGTAAAATTTATGCCGATGATGATTACCTCGGCACAGTGGATTTCCGACTACGTGATAGTTTTTTGTTCTTTTAAGATTGTAAAGGTTAGCTTGATACCCACCCCTAAAGTCCCGGAATATTTTTTCCGGGACCTTTTCCAAACTCATTTATTTACCTTTAAAAATTCAACAATTATGAAAAATCGAAAAAATCAAAATTCAAAACTTGGATTATTTATTATGCTCTTTCTTTTTGGGTCATGCGAAAAAAGTGTATTCGCTCCACAAACAAATATCAATGATTCTCAGGCCTCACAAGGTGGTTTGAAAATGAGCATTACCGATGCACCAATAGATAGTCCGGATGTAAAAGGAGCATTTATAACTATTAGCGAAATTAAAGTAGATGGTAAAGTATTTGAAGGATTTAAAGGGCCCAAAACAGTAAATTTACTGGAGCTTCAAAATGGGAACACTTTGCAGTTAGGTTCAGACCAAGTTGCTGCCGGATCTTATAGTAAAATTCAGTTGCTAATTAATGCTTCTTCTGACGATCAGGGCAATTCACCAGGTTGCTATATTACAAAAAGTAATGGAAGTAAAGAAACACTTGAATTATCTGGAAATGGATCTACCGAAATTGAATTACGACCTAAAAATTTTCAGGTAAACGAAAATCAGGAATTGGAAATTATTATGGATTTTGACTTACGTAAATCTATAAAAAGTAAAAACAACGACTTTGCTTTTGTAACGAAAGGAGAATTGACAGCAGCTGTAAGAGCAGAAATTAAAAATAACACAGGTTCTATAAAAGGTAAACTAGAAAACTCTGCTGGAAATGAACTTGTGGTCTACGTTTATAAAAAAGGGTCTTTTAATGCAAATACAGAAACAAAAGGTCAAGGTAGCAGTAATATTATGTTTGCCAAAGCAATCACCAGTGCCAAAATAAATGCAGATGGAAGTTTTACCTTATCTTATTTACCTGAAGGAGAATATGAAATATATTGTGAGAAAAAAAGCAATAATATTTCAACAGGCTTAGATGTACTTGTTAATTTGGAAAGTAGTGTAAATTTGAAGAGTGTGCCGGTAAAAGCAGGTGCTCAAACCAGCTTAAATCTCAGCATTAATTTAGGTGAACTTTTTAATATCTAAATAGTAAACTTCAGAATTGTAATTAAAGCCCTGGCGGTGTTTGAATGAATACTACAGGGCTTTTAATTTTCTGAAAGAATTACAAGTTTGAAATAAAAATCATGAATCAGTTTTACCATGTTTAGCAACCCATCAAAACTTGCTGGTTTGGTTATAAAAGCTGCTGCACCATCGGCATAGGCTTTTTTTACCTCTCCGGGGGCCGAGGAAGTAGTAATAATCAAAACAGGTATATGTGCCAAGTTTTGATTCTTTTTTAATTTTTGCAATAGTTCTCTTCCACCCAGCAGGGGCATGTTGAGGTCAATCATTATAAGCCCGGGCAGCCGGTTACCATTTTCAAGAATTGTCAATAATTTTTGCCACAATTGTTCTCCGTTTTCAACAAACTGCGGCATGTAATTAAGCTGTAATTCTTCGAAAGCGGATAGCAACAGTAATTGATCGTCGGCATCGTCTTCAGCTATAAACAAGAGCGGTTTTTCATTCATTTGGAGGTATCGGAAAAAATAAGTTAAACTGGGCTTTTTTATTTGGAATTCCTTCGGCACTTATTTCGCCATTATGATTTTCCATTATCCGGTGACAGATGGATAGGCCAATACCAGTTCCATCGATAGTATTGGTTTTTTCAAGCCTACCGAATATTGCAAACATTTTATCTCTGTATTCATTGCTGAAACCCATACCATTATCAATTACAGATATTTGATAATATTTTATTTCAAGGTCTTCTACCCACTTTGAAATTGAGTTTAGCCTGAACTTAATAACTGGCTTTACGCCCTCTCTTTTGAATTTCAAAGAATTACTTATCAGGTTTTGAAACAGTTGGTGTAATTGGCCTTCATTGCCAATAACTACCGGCATTTTTACCTGGTCTATAGTCACATTCTCCGTTATAATTTTATCTTCAAATGAATGCAGAACTTCATTGATTACCTCATCTAAATCCACGGGTTTTAATTCTTTTTTGGTGGATAAAAGCCGCGAAAGTGAAAGTAAATCATTAATCAACAGTGTCATTTTTTCTGAAGATTTCTCTATTCTGCTTACAATGTCTTTTGCTTCAGAGCTTAATCCGTCGGTGTGTTTTTTAACCAACATATCACTGAATGTCCTGATTTTACGAAGTGGTTCCTGTAAATCGTGAGAGGCTACATAAGCATATTGCTCTAGCTCCTGATTCGATTTATTCAGTTTATCAATGTTCTCTTTTAGCTGCTCTTGCATTTGTTGCTGTCTTTTTAATTGTGCAAGCACAATGGTGAAAGAGTAGGATATGATTCCGATAGCCAGCAAAGAAGTAATCAATAATAAAAACGGCGTAAACTGTTCTTCAAATTTTTTGCCTTTTAATTTCTGATGCATCTGATTGAGTTCGTATTTGTGCATCTTATTTAGCGTTTCATTGAAATCATCGTTGATATCGTTATTTCGCTCGATCAGGTCCATTTGTTTGAACTTATATTTGGCCGTGGAGGTGTCGTTTATTACTTCCACCAGCAATCCTTGAATACGTTCATTGATGTCCGTTTCCAGATTATTAATAAGTAATTGTTGTACTTTATTTTCTTGTGTAAGTCTTTTGAAAATACGAACCGATGACCTCAATGAATCTCTTTCTGCCTGAAAATCTTCATAATATTTCGGTTCTTTCGTTACCAGGTAACTCCGTTGATTCGCCATCAATGATTTGAAGCCCGATCGTAAGCCTACGATTTGATTAAGTACCTGATTCGAGTGATCAACAACTTCGGTATAGGTTTTAAAAGCGGAAAGTCTGGAAAAAGTAAATATGCTGAGGAGCAGAAGCACAGCAAGAGAAATTCCGAAAACCAGCTTACTTAATTTTTGATCAATCATTAATGTTTCAAATTAATTTCCCATATTGAGTAAATTATTACCCGAAATAGGGTAGGCTAAATGAGAATTATTTTTCAATAATTTTCTTTCAAACTCATAAGATAGATGCATAAAGTGAATATTATGAGTTATTTATGTAAATAATACGACATGAGAAAGGCAAAAAAATAAAAAATGGTTTCTAATTTGAATAAATCATAATAAAATCTTAAACCATAACATTAGAAATTAATGCAAGCCAAACTTCGAATTAATATTTTCTTAACCTTAAACATAAAATCAATTCCTTAAATTAAATCCTTTTAAATTGAAAAAAGGTAATTAAATGAAAATTTTCAAAACGAAAAGTTATGGGTAAATGTATAATGGTAATCTAATTATATCAGAAAAAGGAACTCGTTTAAAAGAAATTAAATCGGAATGAATTAGAAAATAAACCTTTATCATTAACAGATCAGGAAATACATGAACGTTTATTAATTGAGGGTATGAATTCCAATGCCGTAACTAATATTAATGTAGCGGATTAAATCGAAATTCTGTACAAAGCCAAAAGTTTTATGAATAAAAAGCAGAAAGTAGTATTAATAGATGATGACAGGGATATCTGTCTTTTGATGGAGCGGTTTCTAGCTAAAAACGACTTTGACGTAAGGACTGCTGAAAATGGTATCAAAGGCCTCCGCTTAATTCGAGATTTTAAACCCGACTTGCTCCTTACTGATTTTAAATTGGGTGATATTACCGGAGCCGAGCTGTTGCAAAAAGTGAAGAGTTCTGATCCCGATTTACCGGTAATAATTATCACAGGTTATTCTGATATAAAAGTGGCCATTGAGGTAATAAAACAAGGTGCCTTTGATTATGTTACCAAGCCATTGTTTCCTGATGAAATCCTGATGACTATAAAAAAAGCTCTGGAATCGGGTACAAAAGAAAGGCGGGGAACTGCTGCCATTTTAAAAAAAGCCGAAAAGGCGAGCCAGTATGTTTTTGGAAATAGTCCAGCTTCCAAAAATCTGGTTAAACAAATGGATTTGGTGGCCCCAACAAATTTTTCGGTAATAATTTACGGAGAAAGTGGGGCTGGAAAAGAGGCAATTGCTCGTGAAATCCACCGCCGGAGTCAGCGTGCAAATGGTCCTTTTATTCCAATGGATTGTGGCTCTATTTCTAAAGAATTGGCAGGTTCTGAGTTATTTGGGCACGAAAAAGGCTCTTTCACCGGAGCTTTGAATCAGAAAATCGGACATTTTGAATTGGCCAATGGAGGCACACTTTTTCTTGATGAAGTGGCCAATTTATCGTATGATGTACAAGCTTCACTGCTTCGTGTGGTTCAGGAGAAAAAACTAAAAAGAATTGGCGGAACTTCAGAAATCGACCTGGACGTTCGCATTATTGTAGCATCCAATGAACGTTTGCCGGATGCCATTCGAAAGGGAAAATTCAGGGAAGATTTGTATTACCGATTCAATGAATTTACCCTGGAAGTACCATCCCTGCGGGAGCGAAAAGAAGACATTCCGGATTTTGCAAAAATATTCCTGAATCAAACCAATGAAGAGTTGGGGAAATCAGTTCAGGGCTTTTCGGCTGAAGTGCAGATGCATTTCAAAAATTACCCGTGGTACGGTAATTTGAGAGAACTCAATAATGTGGTGAAAAGAGCAACTTTGCTCACCGAGGGTGAATTTATAGAGTCGGCCGCTCTGCCTTTTGAAATCGTAAACCATGCCCGTCTGATGTTTGCAGATAAACCGGCTGGCCAGGGAACAGAGCAAAAGGAAGAAGGAGAAGACAACAAAAAAGGTGATTTAAGAATGGCTGCCTATGAAGCAGAATACGAAATGATTCTGGAGGTGTTGAAAAAAGTTAATTTCAATAAAAGTAAGGCAGCGGCATTATTGAATGTGGATCGTAAAACGCTTTATAACAAAATGAAAAAGCTGAATATGTAATGGCAAGTGATTTAGAAAAATTTCTATACCTGGCCACGCACGACCTCAAAGAGCCTGCACGCAAAATCAGTACTTTTGGCGACAGGCTTAAACGTGAGCTCGACGGAAACCTGAACGAAAAGGCTGAGCTTTTTTTGTCAAAAATGATTGATTCTGCAAATAGAATGCAGGAAATGCTGGACAAATTGCATGAGTTGAGCCGAATAAAAACGGATGCTCAGGCTTTTGAAACTTTGGACTTATACGAATTGGAGAATATTCGACCGTATTTGCAAACAAAGAATTTATCGGTCTATGGTGATAGAAAATTAATATCGAGACTTTTTGATGAATTATTGGATAATGCATTGAAATTTGGTTCAATTCCAAATCCTGAAATAGTTATTAACAGTGAAAAAACGGAGGAGGAAGGTTTTGTTAAAATTACTTTTGAAAATGCCGGAAACGCTATTGAAAAGGAATTTGAGACTGAAATTTTTTTTCCTTTTAAAAAACTAAACGGGAAAAACGATTTTCCGGGTTTTGGAATGGGGCTTGTTATTGCCGATAAGATCGCAAAATTACACGGAGGCCGGATTTTTCTTAAAAATGATCAGGCCTACTCCAACAGATTCTATATTCTTCTACCATCACAAAAGGCAATTGAATGAAGAAAAAAGTGCAAATTTTGTTGGTGGATGATGATGAAGATGATTTCCTTTTAACGGAAGATTTACTGGATCAGATTCCCTGGTTTGAGGCTGATTTACATTGGGCCAAAAGTTACCAGGAAGCTCTTGAAAAGATTGAAACAACTCAGTACGATTTGTTTTTGCTCGATTTTTTGCTCGGAAAATACACCGGTCTCGATTTGCTCGATGAAATAAATAAGAAAAATAAGGATTTGCCGGCCATTTTACTAACCGGTAAAGGGGATGCCGAAATTGACCGGGTAGCGGTAGAAAAAGGGGCCTACGATTACCTGGAAAAAAGCAGTATCAATGCCGATTCGCTCGAAAGAAGTATTCGCTATGCTTTAAAACAAGCTGAAACTTTACGGGCACTGCGTGAAAGTGAAATAAAATACCGCACGGTTTTCGATCATTCGAAAGAAATGATATTTATTGCCAATGAGAAATTTGATATCATCAGTATCAGTAAATCGGCAGAAGAGTTTTCGGGCTATACCCAGAGTGAAATCTATTCTATGCCAACTTATAAGCTTCTTGCGGAGCCGGAAGAATTGCTCAAAATAGAAGACTATGTAGCTGCAAACAAAAGCCTGAAAGATTTTCAGCTTAGAATAAGAACCAAAAGCGGAGAAGCCAGAACAGGATTGCTCAGTTGCGTGTTGGAGCTGAATCCGGAAGGAGGTTATTTTATTCACGGAATTTTCAGCGATCTCACCGATCGAATTAAAGCGGAGAAATCAGCCTTACAGACTGAAAAAATGGAAGCTACCGCACGCTTAATGCGTATTTTGGCACACGAAGTGCGTAATCCACTTACCAATATTGGTCTTTCAGCCGAAAGCCTATACGATGAAATTAACGACGATTACGGGCAATCCTTACTTCAAATAATAAAGCGAAATACCTTAAGGATTGACAAGTTAATTACCGAAGTTTTGAATACCGCCCGCGAAGATCAGATTCAACTCTTGCCGAATAATATACATGACGTGTTGGAAGACTCAATCAGCCATATTTCAGATCGGGCAGATTTCGCTGGTATTGAGATCCTTAAAAACTTTAATGCTGAAAAATTGCCTTTGCTCAACGCGGATAAATTTGGCATTGCGGTCAATAATTTATTGGTAAATGCGATCGAGGCAATGGAAAATAGTAAGAATAAGATTTTGACAATTGAGACACGAGATTTCAATAGCTTGGTAAGTCTTTCCATAAGTGATACCGGTTGCGGAATGAATGAAGATCAGCTTACCCGAATTTTTGAACCTTTTTTTACTGCCAAAACAAACGGGATTGGTCTTGGCCTGGCCGCCACCCTAGGAATTATAGAATCCCATGATGCATCTATTGAAGTGAAATCGGAGCCTGGTGAAGGTACTACTTTTTTGATTTTATTGCCGGTGTAAAAGAACTTAGTTTTTTTAACGGTACATTTCTTAATGCCTCTTATTTCTTAATGTTTTCCTATTTTTATCAACCATTAAGCAGTTAAGGTTAATTAAGGGCAGTTATTCTTAATGGTTCCCCATTTTATCAACCATCAAGGTTTAAGGTAATTTAAGGAGGATTATCTTAATGTCTCTTAATTTCTTAATGTTTCTGATTATTTAAAGAGGGTCTTTGCATAAAAGATCAATTTCGAA
This sequence comes from Jiulongibacter sp., assembly GCA_024645245.1. Classification (GTDB taxonomy): domain Bacteria; phylum Bacteroidota; class Bacteroidia; order Cytophagales; family Spirosomataceae; genus JAHEBN01. The sequence continues at coordinate 14,351 of JAHEBN010000044.1, forward strand.
GATTAAAAAAAACTGGCGGCCTTGCGACTTCGGAGTTTATAACAAAACATCACAAATTTTTTTATTGGGTAAATAAATTCCCAAAATGTGCATTTTTTGAATTAAAATTAAGAAACTAAAACCACCAGATTTGTTATTGCTTCCACCAGTTTATGAAAAGTAATTGGCTTTTCCAGAAATTCATCAGCACCCAAAGAAAGGGCTTCGTTTTTTAGGTTAGTCATGGCAGAAATGAAAATCAGCCGGTTATTATTGTCTACTAACTTTATTTCACGCAAGTAGTTAAGCCCAAATCCATCCGGTAGATTATTATCCAAAAGTATTATATGCGGATTTATTTCTTTGACTAAAAGCATTCCAGCTTGTAATGAATGTGCTATTCTTACCTCATAGCCTTTCCGCAGTAAATAGGATTGCAGAAGCCGGCAGAGATCGCGTTCGTCATCAATAATCAAGATATTCTTTTCCATATTCAGAATCATGTATTTATTCTTCTTAAAAAATCATTCCAATTTTTTATCACCGCCTAAGGTAAATTGATCAGGCATGAATTTCTTTATCAATAATTTCGGACTTTATAAAAAGTATCTAGGCTATTTTTTGGTTATTTAAGGCTTAATGGTAGATTTGAAATTCTTTGCTCAATTTTTACAAATAGTCAGATAGAGCATTTTGAGCATTTGTTTATAGATTTAAACAGGTCGATCTTGGAATCTAGGTCATTAAAAAAAACAGTAATTTTAAAAATATGATTTCAATTTTCATTTCGTAAAGAAGTGTTGGATTAGTAAAATGTTTGTCATTTTGAATTTAGCCCGGAACAGGTCAAGGATTTGTAGTTCAATACGAGGTTGATAAATTTTTGCTTCTTGGTGATTAGTTTCGTTGTATTGATGATTATGCTTTGCGAAAATCTGGAGGTAGAATTTATTTAGAATTTTATAAAATAGTATTAAATAGGATGAATGGGTTAAAAAACCATGTTTCAATTGGCTTCATAATTCCTGAGCAGGAGTCAGGCAGACAGGGAATTCCTCTGTTAAGTAATATTCCATGCTAAAATTATCTGTAATTATTCCGACATATAACGAAGATCAGGAAATAGTTAAAAAAACTTTGTCTGAAATACGAAAAGCCAGGCCTCAAGATGCTGTACAGGTAATTATTGCAGACTCACAGGAATCTAAAAACTGTCTTATACATATTGCTGAAGATTATGATGCTCAATACTTGAAAACAGAAGCCATGGGCCGTGGACCTCAAATGAATGAGGCTGCTAAAAAAGCCAGTGGCGATATTCTTTATTTTGTGCATGCTGATACTTTGGTGCATGCCGATTTTGTGGAAGATATATTAACTTCATTAGAAAATGGTTACGATTTGGGTTGTTACCGCTATCGTTTTGATGAGTATCGGATTCCGCTATTGATTATCAATTCATTTTTTACCCGTTTACCTTTTATCTGGTGCAGAGGTGGCGATCAAACTTTATTTATTAAAAAAGAGGTTTTCGAAAGCTTAAATGGTTTCGATAGTACACTCAAAATAATGGAAGATTACGACATTATTCAGCGGGCAAGTGGAAAATTCAGGTTTAAAATTGTACCTAAAAATGTCACTGTTTCAGCCAGAAAATACGCAAAGAATGGCTACTTCAAAGTTCAAATGGCAAACTATAAGGTAATGCGGCAATGGCTCCTGGGCAATCGCGATACCGAATCACTCCATAACCTTTATCATAAGATTTTAAAATACTGAATTAAGGAAACCTTTTATAATTAGGCTCAAACATAAAAGTGTAATTGTATTTGGTTCAGAAATTACGCATTTGGTTAGATATCCACTTGTACTTTGAAGTAATCGAAAAGGTTTAATGCCTGAAATGTGGTATTAAATTGGCCGGGACAATTTTAAATCTAACTCCTAATTCAAGCAAACCCTTAAATTGAAAATGATTGGCAAAGCCAAACACATGAACAGGTTTAATCCAGATGAACCCTTTTACAGATATATTTTCTTTAATCAGCATGGTTACGGTTTTAGGGGTTGGAAAGCCGAAGTAGCTTATTGAAAACGGCTGTTTATATTGGTTTTTAGGCATAAAAAGTGAAACGTATTTTAAATGGGCTAACCTATGTTCTCTATGACCGTAAGTGTTTTATAAATTCTAAAAAAGCAGATCAAATTTTCAATTGAACAAATAAAACCTATATTTTCTATGTATCTATGTATTTCAAAAAAAATCGATTAAATAATGTTGATCCATAAACTAGAAGAAACTAAGGCCTTTATTCAAAAGAATACCCAAAATTTTGAACCTAAATACGGCATAATATTAGGCACGGGTTTAGGGCAATTAGCTGAAAAAATTGATGTTAAATACAGTTTAAGCTACGCTGATATTCCCAATTTTCCCGTTTCTACTGTTGAGTCTCATTCAGGGAAATTGATTTTTGGTATTTTGTCTGGCAAGCCGGTTGTGTGTATGCAAGGCCGTTTTCATTATTACGAGGGCTACTCCATGCAGCAGGTGACTTTACCGGTAAGGATCATGAAATTACTTGGTATTGAGCGGCTTTTTGTATCCAATGCAGCCGGTGGTATGAACCCCGATTATGAGGAAAGTGACCTGATGATTATTGAAGATCACATCTCCCTTTTATTGCCTGAAAATCCGCTTACCGGAGCCAATATTATGGGCGACCGTTTCCCGGATATGTGCGAGCCTTACGATGCTTATATGATTTCCGAAGCCTTGAAAGTGGTTGCCGAAAATAATATTCAAGGGGTTCATAAAGGAGTTTATATAGGAGTGGGAGGGCCACAATTAGAAACCAAATCCGAGTATCGCTTATTGCGGAATATGGGTGCCGATGCGGTGGGTATGAGTACCGTTCCGGAGGTTATCGTGGCTGTTCAGATGAATATTCCCGTTTTCGCTATTTCAGTAATTACCGATAAATGCATCCCTGAAACACTCCAAAAGGCTGAAATAAGCAAAATAATTGCTGCAGCTTATAAAGCCGAGCCTTTTATGACATTGATTATTGAAAAGTTAATCGAAAGGCTTTAAGTCCTAATTAACTGGTAAACGCCTTATTATTTTTCTATTTTTGAAAAAAAAAGTTCAGTGCTGAAAGGTCAAAAAATACTGGTTACCCGCGATTTCCCTGAAAATGGTTTGGATTTGCTGCGAAATGAAGGGGCTGTTTTGGAGGTTCGTTCTTCAGAAAATCCATTCACCTATGATGAACTTCTGAGCTATGCCGTCCATTTCGATATACTTTTATGTTCAAGCAAAGAGAAAATTGATCGAACTTTTTTAGAAAATAACAAGCATCTGAAAGTCATTTCTCAGTATGCCGCCGGTTTTGATAATATCGATATAGATGCTGCAACAGAATTGGGTATTCCGTTGGGACATACTCCCAATGCTATGAATAATGCCACTTCCGATATAGCCTTTGGATTGATGATAGCAGTGAGCAGGGATTTCTTTCAAATGCATAAAAAAATTGCGAGTGACGAATGGGGCGATTTTCGACCTCAGGCCAATTTAGGAATCGAGCTTTATGGTAAAACCCTGGGAATATTTGGATTGGGAGCAATAGGCTTTGAAATGGCCCGAAAGTGCAAAGCTGCATACGGAATGAAAATCATTTACCACAACCGATCAGAAAATGCAAAAGCCAAAGCTGAACTTAATGCAGCGTTTGTAGATTTCGATACTTTACTTTCACAAAGTGATGTATTAAGTGTGCATGCCGATCTCAATGAAAAAACCAAATACCTTTTTGACATCCATGCCTTTCAAAAAATGAAGCCCGAATCTTTATTTATTAATACAGCAAGAGGGCAAATACATCAGGAAAAAGATCTGTTAACTGCTTTACAAAAAAGCTACATTCGGGGTGCCGGCCTCGATGTTACCGATCCGGAGCCTATGCATTCCGAAAATCCTTTGCTCTATATGCCAAATGTTTGTGTATTGCCACATATAGGCTCGGCTACAGTTGAATCACGTGCCGAAATGAGTAGATTGGCAGCCGAAAACATTATACAATTTTTTAAAACGGGTAAAATGGTGCATTGCATTAATCCGCAAGTCCTTAAATAGACTGCTCTTGTCTACATTCTGGTTAAAAAGTGATTAAATGCCACTTTTACTTCTTTTTTTTGCATTTCAATTTCTATTCAACCCGATTTTAAACTTCTTATGCGTTTACTCATTTTTGCCTTTTCGCTATTGGTAATTCAATCTTTTGCCCAGGATGGGAAAATTTCAGGGAAAGTAATTGATGCCCAAAGTGGTGTGGCTTTAGGTTTTGCATCCATTCGTATTTTAAAACAAGCCGATAGCAGTTTTGTAGCTGGAAATATTACTGATGAATCGGGTAAGTTTTCCATCAATACCGGATTTGGAAAATTTATCGCTGAAATCGAATACATGGGTTTTGAATCTTTGAGAACGTCGCCGATTTTAGTTACTGCAGAAAATAGTAAAGTAGACTTAGGCGAAATTCGCCTGATATCATCTTCCAAAACCCTTGATGAGGTGGTAATTCAAGCCGAAAAAAGTTCTATGGAGCTTTCACTTGATAAGCGGGTCTTTAATGTAGGCAAAGATTTGGCAAATGCCGGGGGATCGGCCTCTCAAATTTTGGTGAATATTCCTTCTGTCACTGTTGATCCGGATGGTGCGGTAAAATTGCGGGGAAGTAGTAATGTAAGAATTCTGATTGATGGTAAACCAAGTGGATTGGTTAGTTTCAAAGGGGGTGCCGGTCTGAACTCTTTACAAGCCAGTATGGTGGACCGGGTGGAAATCATCACTAATCCATCAGCACGTTATGAAGCTGAAGGCATGGCCGGAATAATTAATATAATTCTCAAAAAAGATAGTAAAAAAGGCTTGAATGGCTCTTTCCAGATAATTACTGGTATTCCCGCCAATTACGGAGCCTCGGCAAATATCAATTACCGCCATAAGAAAGTTAATTTCTTTATCAATTATGCACTCACTTACGACAAAACACCATATCGGGGTGATTTGTATCAGGAGGTTTACGACGGAGACAAAACCTATATTTTAGATCAGACAAACTCCGGCCATGTTATAGGCTTTAACAATAATATTCGCGGCGGACTTGATTTTTATTTTTCCGAAAAAAGTATTCTGACCGCATCTTATATGTTGAGCAGGGCCGATGGAAAAAGGTTGACTGAGAATATTTACAATGATTATTTAAATAGCAAATTAAACCCTGTGGGTAGAATTGTGCGAAATCAGGATGAAGATGAAATTGAGCCTCTTTCGGAGTATGTATTAAGTTGGAAAAGACAATTTGAGCGTAAAGGCCATGAAATAAATGCTCAGTTCAGGTATCTGGATCATTGGGAAAACTCCTATCAGTTGTTTACTCAAAATGGGAAATTGGCCGACGGAGTAGTTGATCAGGTAAACACATTTGTACAAAATGCAATCAACGATGAATTCGAAAAGCAGTTTTTGTTTCAGTTGGATTATGTTCAGCCTTTTTCCAAAGACGGTAAAGTAGAACTGGGTGCCCGTAGTTCATTGCGAAATATGGTGAATGATTACGTAGTAAGTGATCAGGATGAAATGGGTAATTGGGCTCCGATCGCGAGGCTAGATAATTTATTTACTTATCAGGAGAATATTTCTGCTGTTTACGGAATTGTTGGAAATAAAAGTAAACGTGTTTCATACCAGGCAGGTGTTAGAACCGAATGGACAGATGTAACCACCAAGTTGGAAAAAACCAAAGAAGTTAATCCAAGAAACTATGTTAATTTCTTTCCGAGTGCACATTTAACTTATAGTCTGGAAAAAGAGAATTCCCTACAGTTAAGCTACAGTCGTCGTATTCGTCGTCCGGTCTATAATGACCTCAGTCCCTTTATGACGGTTTCAGATAGTCGTAATTTTTTTAGCGGAAATCCAAATCTGAATCCGGAATATTCCGATGTTTTTGAAGTAGGCCATTTAAAAAATTTCGAACAAGGATCGCTTACCTCTTCGGTTTATTACAGAAACAGCCAGCACACAATTGATCGGATTCGTGTTGTCGATGAATTTGGTTTTTCTTCTACCTTACCTCAGAATTTGAATGGGGAAAAAGCATACGGAATTGAATTTACGAGCAATTACAGCCCCTACAAATGGTGGAAAATGGATTTCAATTTTAATCTGTTTCATGCCAATATCGATGGAAGTAATATAGATGAAAGATATGTGAGAGAAACCAACTCCTGGTTTACTCGATTGACATCCCGTTTTAATTTGCCCAAAAACCTGGATTTGCAATTAAGAGCAAATTACAATGCTCCGCAAAATACAGCTCAAGGCTCTATGAAGGCCATTTATTTCTTTGATTTTGCCTTGAAAAAAGATATCTGGAACCGAAAAGGTACAATCAATTTCAATGTTCTTGATATTCTGAATTCGCGTTGGAGTCGTACCATAAGCGAAGGAGCAACATTTTATACTGAAGGTAACCGCCAGTTTCGCCGCCGTCAGTTTAACCTGACATTGAGTTACCGATTAAGACAATAATTCAGATAATTCGTATTTTTTGTTCAAATCATAGGATAAATTCGGATCAATTTGCCCTTTTTTGGTACTTGTTAATTTTTGAATCAAATTCAAAACCAGGAAAATGGAATCACTTTTTGATATTGACCTTACCATTTGGCAGTTTTTGTTGTTTGTGGTAGTCGGAATAGGAACCGGTATAATCAATACCGTAGCAGGTAGTGGATCACTGGTAACTTTACCCGTTTTTATTTTTATCTGTGGCCTACCACCATCTGTCGCCAACGCCACCAACAGGATTGGAGTCTTTCTTCAGTCTTTGGTAGCTACTACGAAGTATTACAAAACTGAACCGGAGATTTTTATACACTCCACCTGGTTAATTATTCCATCTATCGTGGGTGCTTTGGTAGGTTCAAAAATAGCCGTAGACATAGATGAAAAAACAATGAACATGTCAATAGGCATTCTCATGTGCATTATGTTGGTGATTTTGCTTTTTAAACCGCAGCGTTGGCTTACAGAGGGCCAAAATGATCAATCAAAGAATAAATCAATTTTAAGTATACTTACTTTTTTCTTTATAGGTGTCTATGGCGGCTTTTTACAAGCTGGTGTTGGCCTGTTCCTTCTGGCGGGTATGGTTTTGGTATCAAAATATAGCCTGAAACAAAGCAATGGGATTAAGTTGCTTTTGGTGCTTGCATTCACCACTCCTGCACTTATTTTGTTTATTTATTACGGGAAAGTGCATTTCGGCTATGGACTTCTGATGGGTGTTTTTCAGGCAATTGGTGCCTGGCTGGGTGTAAAATTCATTACACGTATACCCAATGCCAATGTTTGGATTTATCGGGTGCTGATATTCGTTGTAGCCGTTTCAGCCTTGAAATTTTTCATTTGACTTGTTTTTTCCTTTACTAATCGTCAAAATTCTTTTGCCAAAATTGTATTTTTTGATGTGCGTTTTAGTATTTTTCCTGAAAATTATAGAATGTTTCGAATAGAATATTAATAATTGTTACTTTTACACTTAATAACCATAATCTTATAATTTATGAATTCATTAGAGACCCTTGATTGGGTAGTAATTGGTGGCTATTTCGCTTTATTATTAGCTGTGGCCTGGTGGGTAGTGTCGAAAAAAACCAATACTAGCGAAGACTATTTCCTGGCCGGTAGAAACATGGGCTGGTTTGTAGTGGGAGCTTCCATTTTTGCATCAAATATTGGCTCTGAACACGTGGTAGGTTTGGCTGGATCGGGAGCTGCTGATAAATTCCCGCTGTTGATTTATGAACTACACGCCTGGGTTGTAATATTACTTGGCTGGTTGTTTTTGCCCTTCTATGTACGTAGCGGCGTATTTACCATGCCTGAGTTTCTGGAGAAAAGATTCGGATCGAAAGCCCGTTGGTTTTTGTCCTTGTTTAGCTTAGCGGCTTATGTGCTTACGAAAGTTTCTGTTACACTATATGCTGGTGGTATCGTAATTTCTACCTTGTTGGGCGTTACTTTCATGCAGGGTGCTTTAGCTACAGTACTACTAACCGGTTTATATACAGTACTTGGCGGTATGCGTGCGGTAGTATATACTGAAACAGTCCAAGCTGTTATTCTGGTTGTGGGAGCTGCAACTTTAACAATAATGGGACTAAATGCAGCTGGTGGCTGGAGCAGCGTAGTAGATACCGTTGGCCCGGAATATATGAATATGTGGAGGTCGATGGACGATAAAGATTACCCATGGCACTGGCTGGTGCTTTCTTCCTCTATAGTGGGTATTTGGTATTGGTGTACCGATCAGGTGATTGTGCAGCGTGTACTTACCGCAAAAAACATAACCGAAGGTCGTCGTGGAAGTATTTTTGGAGCCTTTTTAAAATTGATGCCTGTATTCTTATTCCTTATTCCCGGAATATTAGCACTAGTATTAAAAATGCGGGGCGAATTAGAGTGGGCTACACCTGATCAGGCTTTTCCGGCTTTGATGATGCATGTTTTACCTGCCGGCTTGAGGGGACTAGTAGCCGCTGGACTTATGGCGGCATTGATGTCTTCATTGGCTTCCGTATTCAACAGTTGTTCTACCCTATTTACCATTGATATATATAAAAAATTACGTCCGGAGGCCTCTGAGTTAAAAATGGTGCAGGTGGGTAGGATAGCTACAGGCGTTGTGGTATTACTGGGAGTACTTTGGGTACCTATCATCGAGCGTTTGGCAGGTGGTACTTTGTACGAATATTTGCAAAATGTGCAATCTTACATTGCCCCTCCGATTACCGCGGTTTTCCTATTAGGAATATTCTTTAGCCGGATAAATTACCAGGGTGCCTTGGCTACTTTGTTTTCGGGAATTGTAATTGCAGCAATACGTCTTATTCTCGAAGTAATGAAAAGCTCATTAACCGAGGGTAGCTTCTTATACAATTTTGCAGGAATGAATTTCCTGAAATTCTCTTCTTTCTTCTTCTTATTCTGTATCGCAGTTACCGTTTTAGTTTCATTACTTACCGCGGCACCTTCTAAAGAGAAGATACAAGGACTTACCATGAGTACCATTACCGATGCCCAGCGTAAAGAAAATAACCAAAGCTTTAACTGGATTGATATTTCGGCCAGCTTATTTGTTATTTCTATTGTGGCCTGGGTGATGATATATTTCAGTTAATTTTAAGCAGGTTAAATTTTGATTTCAACCATATAAATTTTTAAAGATGAAAAAAATACTTTTTTTAATGGGCATGATCGGCATATGGTCCTGCACAAGCACTTCTAAAACCGAAGATGGAATGAAAGCAACTATAGATGAAAAGGAATACGGCAAACTGGAAGATGGCCGTGTAGCCAAACTTTTTACCCTGAAAAATGCGGCGGGGATGGAAGTTACGATTACCAATTTCGGTGGGAAAATTATTACTATTAATGTGCCCGACAGAGAGGGGAATTTTGAAAATGTGAATCTGGGAATGAAAAAGCTGGAGGACTATTTCGATGGAGCCGGTTTTTTTGGAACCCTGGTTGGCAGATTCGGTAACCGAATTGGTAAGGCGAAATTTACCCTGGATGGTCAGGAGTATCAGTTAATTGCCAACAATGGTGAAAACATGCTTCATGGCGGTGGAGTAGGGCAGGATAAGGTGCTTTGGGATGCCCAGATAGTAGAAGCGGAAAGTCCAACTTTAAAGCTTACTACCAAATCGCCGGATGGCGAAGGTGGATTTCCGGGAAATGTGGATATGGAAGTTACTTATACTTTGCAAGCCGATAATGCGATCCGGATCGACTACAAAGCCGTAACTGATAAGCCAACTGTAATCAATCTGACCAACCATTCGTATTTCAATCTTACAGGAATGAAAGAGGATATTTTGGGACATGAAGTTACGCTATATGCAGATCGTTATTTACCAGTCGACAAAGGATTGATCCCTTATGGTGAACCGGAAACAGTAAAAGGTACAGCCTTTGATTTTCTGGAGCCACATACGATTGGCGAAAGAATTAATGATACCACAGACGCCCAAATTGCTATAGGCGGAGGTTATGATCATGCGATGGTATTTACAGATACCACAAATAACATGAAGTTGGGAGCCAGGGTATATGAGCCAAAGTCAGGCAGGGTGATGGAGCTATTTACTACAGAACCTGCTGTTCAGTTTTATACCGGCAATTTCTTAACCGGCAGTTTGACAGGTCATAACGACGTACAGTATAACAAGAGATGGGGCTTTTGCCTGGAAACAGAGCACTATCCGGATGCTCCTAATAAACCAAGCTATCCGAGTACGGTATTAAGGCCGGGTGAAACGTATCAAACAAGTACCATTTATAAGTTTTCTACAAAATAACATTTCGATTGTGTTTTGTATTTAAGTTATTATCAGTGAAATTTGCGAAAAAATCAAAGAGCGTACTATGAGTCAGGAATTTACAGAGAAAGAAATGGCCCCTTTAGCCAGCATAGAGGAGTGGGAAGATGATCTTCTGGTTCGTTATCCCGATCCTGCTGATAAAGATAAATCCAAAGAAGAATACCGTAATTATGTGGATTCGGATAGGGTAGCCACGGTACGCGAATTTTACAGACTAAATCATACATATCAAACTTATGATTTTGTTAAGGAAAAAGAAGCGGAATTTCTGAAGTTCGATAAAAAGGAAATGTCTTTGTGGGATGCCGTAGATTTTCTGAATACGCTTGTAGATGATAGCGATCCCGATACGGATTTGGATCAGATGCAACATCTGTTACAAACTTCTGAAGCTATTCGCCAGGATGGACATCCCGATTGGTTTGTTCTTACAGGTTTTATGCACGATATGGGTAAAGTATTGTGTTTGTTTGGCGAGCCACAATGGGCGGTAGTAGGAGATACTTTTCCGGTTGGCTGTCAACATTCCGATAAAATTGTTTATCCCGAGTTTTTCGAGGCTAATCCTGATTCTAAAAACAAAGAATACAATACCAAATACGGTGTTTATGAACCCAATTGTGGACTGGACAAGGTAAAAATGAGTTGGGGACACGATGAGTATATCTACCAGATGATGAAGAATTACTTGCCGGAAGAAGGGCTGTATATGCTTCGTTATCACTCGTTCTATCCGCAGCATAAAGAACATGCCTACGATCACCTGATGAACAAGCACGATCACGAAATGTTTAAATGGGTGGATAAATTCAATCCGTATGATTTATATTCTAAAGTGCCTGTAGCACCAGATGCAAAGGCTTTAAGACCGTATTACGAAGATTTGGTTGCCAAATATTTGCCTTCTACTCTGAAGTTTTAATTTGATCAAAATATATATAAAAGCCGGATTTATTCCGGCTTTTTTGTTGAAATCATAAAGTAGAATGTCTAAATAAGGGTAATAAGTTTTTGTCTGGGTTTAATTTTGTATTTTTGCATTATATTTATCTAAATCTACTTATAATTATGTTCAGAGGACTTTTAAATTGTATTATATTTATTTTTTGTATCTCAAATATTTCTGCACAGAATTCTTATATTCCTGTTTTAGTTAATGCTCCGGAAAAGAACTGGGATGAGATACTAAGTCCGGTTTACGATCTCAATGACATCATCAACATTATTTATAATGAAGAGGAAAAATCGGAATTATTAACTGAAATCCCTTCCGGTTATCCTTTGCATGCCGATATCAATGTGAATTCTCACTACGGAGTTCGTAAGCATCCGGTGCACCAATCTATGAAGTTTCATAAGGGTACCGACCTGGATGGCAACTTCGGCGATCGGGTTTACGCCACTGCTGATGGTAGGGTGATAGTGGTTGGTTTTGAAGAGGCATTAGGTAACTACATTAAGGTGCAGCATAAATACGGGTTCGAGTCGATTTACGGGCATTTGCAAAGTGTATCTGTAAAAAAGGGAATGTTTATAAAGAAAAATACGCTGATCGGTAAAGTAGGAGCTACTGGAATAGTAACGGGACCACATTTGCATTATACCATCAAGAAAAATGGTCATTATCTGGATCCTTTCGAATTCATTTATATGAATTTCGATAAAAAAGACCTGAATTGATTTTTTGACCTATTGAGTATTTAATCTGATGCTCAATTAGTTAAAAATGTGTCTATGACTTTTGAAGCAATAAGTGAAAAGTTTTATAAAATTATTTAGCTCAAAAGTTTGCAAGTATTGTCCAGAGCCTTAATTTTGCACCACGTTAAGAAAAAGGGTTTTAACCAAAATACCAATTCGAGGCGAAAAATCAAATAATCCCGAATAGCTCAGTTGGTTAGAGCATCTGACTGTTAATCAGAGGGTCGCTGGTTCGAGCCCAGCTTCGGGAGCACAAAGTCATCCATTTTGGGTGACTTTTTTTATTTTAGCTGGGTGAGAAGTTAATGCCGAGCTTGTCGAGGTAAGCCCAGCTTCGGGAGCCTGAAAATCAATGAGTTACGATGAAAATTCTAACTCCTTAATTTTTTGATACATACCAGAAACATACAATTTAGTGGGAAAATTATTGTAATGTAAATTTCGAAAATTACAATTCGACAAATGGAACAAATCGTTTTAAATATTCAAAATTTAGAAGGTGAAGTTTTTTATACCAAGCGGAGAATTGCATTTAAATATGTAATAATAGGTAATGCTATTCAAATTGTGGGTAATCGCCCGTATCTTATTACTTTTCAAAATATACAAAATGCTTTTATTTTAGGTCCAGTAGTAGGGCCGGGTGCATATCCAAATAATATTATTGGGCCTTCTTATGTTTGGGCTTTACTTAATGACCCAAGAATTATTCAGGAATAATGCATTATCCATACCTTATCTATTTTCTATCTATACTCTAAATAGGGTCTGCTGAAAAACTCTTACTTTATTGAATAATAGCAAATAAGGGTTATTTTTATTCTTTAAGAATGTCAAGAATATGCCCAAACCTCTTAAACTTAGAGCATCGAAGGTATCCTATGTAATTGAAAAACAGCTCATTATTGATGGATTCGACACCCATTTCTCTACTAAACTAGACCCAACAAAAAGCTGGGTTATTCTTTCGAAA
>JAHEBN010000045.1 GCA_024645245.1 Jiulongibacter sp.
ATTAAAATCTTTTCGAAACAAAACTGCATTTTCAACAGGCTGAATAACTTTTAGTTTTGCAATTGCGGGAATATTTGAAATGTATAGATTGGGAGGAAATTTTGTATACGAAAAATTGTCCAATAATAAATATTCACCTTCAACTACACTTTCAACATCCAAAGAAATAGAACAGGAAACTCCACTATTTAATGAAGTAATAGAAAGTGACGATGTTGTATTATTGCTTGGGGTAAAAGAAGATGAAGGGCAGGTGGAAACCAGATTTATTGGCTTAGCAAATTTTATCCCTATTGGAAGACTAATCGAAGAGTTAATATTAAATAAGGTAGAAGCCCCCGATGTGTAATCAAAGTCATAAGTTAAAGTAGATGTTCTAGAACTAAGTATACTTGAAGGACTAATATGTTTACTTATACCTAAATAATCCGAAGACACAGTTAATGACGCAGATGCCGGACCAACTACTCCGTCAGATGAAGTCAGGTTAGATGTAATGTTATCATAGACACCGGCTAACATAGATGTCACATAAAGGCTTATAGACAAGGTTTCCCCGGAAGCTAAAACCCCATCTGAGAATGTAAAAGTGCCTCCACCATCTGGTGCTGATAAAACACCCGAAGTGCTTATTGATGCTGAAGGGGTGGCAATTAATAAACCTGCAGGAAGTATATCAGTAAATGAAATATTGTCTATTTCATTAAAAGAATTATTTCTAATTGTAAAATTCAGCTTAGATACTGAACCAGAACCAATAGTGCCTGTGGTAAAAGAACTTGTAAAAGTTACATTATCTTCTGCGAATGAAGTACTTAAATTAAATAATAGAATACACAGAATGAGTATCAGTTTATTCATAACCAGTTAGGATTCTAAATTAATAGATTTAATGCTAAGATATTAAATTTCTTTTAATCGGCAAAATTTGGTTGGTTTTATCGAATTATTAAATGAACCATACCAATGTTATTATAGCAAACCTTCATTCCCAAAAGAAACTAGGAAACCATATCCAAATTGATTATTTTATTAATTTCCAAATAATAGAATTAAATGTATTATATCATTCAATCTCCAATTTCAGAAACTGCCCGGTGTAGCTGTTTTTTACCTTCATAACCTGCTCTGGCGTACCTTGTGCCACTACCAGACCGCCCTTTGTACCACCTTCGGGTCCCATATCGATAATATGGTCGGCTACCTTGATTACATCCATGTTGTGTTCAATAATCAAAACCGTATTACCCTTATCAGTAAGTCGGTGAAGCACGTCCATCAATTTATTAATATCTTGAAAATGGAGTCCGGTGGTAGGTTCATCTAAAATGTATAAGGTTTGACCGGTATCCCTTTTTGATAATTCTTCGGCAAGTTTCACCCGTTGAGCCTCGCCTCCACTTAGTGTAGTGGCATGTTGTCCTAATGTTATGTAACCTAAGCCTACTTCATGCAATATCTGAACCTTTCTGTTTATACGCGGCAGACTTTCAAAAAAGCCCAGAGCTTCTTCCACAGTCATATCGAGTATATCTGAAATGGATTTCCCTTTAAATCTTACTTCCAATGTTTCCCTGTTAAAACGCTTACCCTTACACGTTTCACAATCCACGTGTACGTCCGGCAGAAAATCCATTTCTATTTTCTTTTTCCCGGCACCCTGACATTCTTCGCATCGACCACCTTTTACATTAAATGAAAACCGGCCGGGTTTGTAACCACGTATTTTAGATTCCGGTAGCTCTGAAAATAAGGCACGTATCTCAGTAAACATGCCTGTATAAGTAGCCGGATTACTTCGTGGGGTTCTGCCAATCGGAGATTGGTCTACTTCAATAACTTTATCAATATGCTCCAGCCCGTTGATTTTTTTAAATTCCAATGGCTCTCTTTTTGCCCGGAAAAAATGTTGATTCAGAATTGGGAACAATGTATCGTGAATCAAAGAGGATTTTCCGCTACCGCTCACACCCGTGATACAAACCATTTTTCCCAATGGAATCTTCAAATCCACATTTTTGAGGTTATGGCCAACGGCATTTTTGAGTTCAAGAAATTTACCGTTACCTTCCCTCCTTTTTTCAGGAATAGCGATTTTCCTCCTTCCACTTAAATAATCCGCCGTTAAACCACCGTCTTTAAGAAACTGTTCCGGAGTACCTTTTCCTACTATTTTCCCACCATGCCGCCCAGCTCCCGGACCGATATCCAGAATATAATCTGACTGAAGCATCATGTCTTTGTCGTGCTCCACTATCAAAACCGTGTTGCCCAAATCGCGTAATTCTTTCAGAGACTTGATCAATCGCACATTGTCACGTTGATGTAAACCAATACTTGGCTCATCCATGATGTATAGCACACCAACAAGTTGTGTTCCGATCTGAGTCGCTAACCTAATTCGCTGTGCTTCACCACCCGAAAGGGTCTTTAATGGACGATTCAATGTTAAATAGTCCAGTCCGATGCCGTGTAAAAAGCCCACTCTTTTTCTGATCTCTTTCAGGATTTCTTTGGCAATTACATTTTGTTTTTCATTCAGTTGATCTTCAATATTTTCGAACCATACGGTCAGGTCCGAAATGTCCATCTCTGAGAGTTGAGAGATATTTTTATCTCCGATAAGAAAATGACGTGACTCTATTTTCAATCTCGCTCCTTCGCAATCCGGACATGTCTTTATAATCAGGAAGTCCTTTAACCAATCCTGAATTTTATCGTTATCAGACTCCTGCTGACGTTTAAGGAAATTTATAATCCCTTCAAATTTTGTATTCCACTCTTCTCCTGGATATTTTTTAGAAGGTACCGCCACAGGCTCTTCTGATCCGTAAAGTATTACATCAATGGCATCCTGGGGTATTTTTTCTATGGGTGTACTGATGTTTACTTTGTAATTTTTAAGAATGATCTCAATTTGCTTGAAAATCCACAAATCGCGGTAATCTCCCAAAGCCACTATTCCGCCTCTGCTTATGCTCAAAGTTTTATCCGGAATAAGGGAATCTTCGGTAATTTCTTCAATCATACCTAAACCATTGCAGGTAGGACATGCACCGTAAGGTGAATTAAATGAAAATGAATTAGGCGAAGGTTCCTCATAACTTATTCCCGATTCCGGATCCATCAGATTTTGAGAAAAATAAGAAACCGTATTATTTTGATCCTGTAAAAGCATAGATCCTTTTCCTACCTTCAGAGCTGTGCCTACCGACTGCGAAATTCGGTAACGGTCTTCGGCTTTTGGAATAATACGATCTATTACCACCTCTATATCGTGTATTTTATAGCGATCAAGCTGCATTTTAGGCTCGATATCCAGCACTTCGCCATCTATTCGAGCTTTGGTATAACCCATTTTCCGAATCTGCACAAATAGCTCGCGGTAATGCCCTTTTCTCCCTTTAACCAGAGGAGCCAGTATCATCAACTTCTGGTTTTCATAATTTTCCAGAATTTGCTCCACTATCTGATCTTGAGTCTGCTTAATCATGGGCTTGCCCGTAATGTAACTATGGGCAATTCCGGCTCTGGCAAAAAGCAGACGAAGGAAATCGTAAATTTCGGTAGTGGTACCGACTGTGGAACGTGGGTTTTTAGAAGTAGTTTTCTGCTCAATACTGATAACCGGCGAGAGACCATTTATTTTATCTACATCAGGTCGTTCCATATCACCTATAAAACTACGGGCATAGGCTGAAAAACTCTCCATATACCTCCGTTGTCCTTCGGCATAAATGGTATCAAAAGCCAGCGATGACTTTCCCGAGCCGCTTATTCCGGTTACTGTAACCAGCTTATTTCTGGGAATTACTACATCTATATTCTTTAAGTTGTGCTCTCTGGCTCCGAAAACCTCGATATTTTCGTGTCCCGTAAGTTCGATGTCGTTTAATGCTTTTTCTGCCACGTATTATTGCTAAAAATGGGTAATCTGCAAAGTTAACGATTTTAAAAGGAAAGAGGTTTTGAGAAATAGAAAATTGGGGAAATGCTAAAAATTTTATTTGTCCGGGGATATTTAAAAACTCAATCTCTGTTTATCACTTCCAAATAAAGATCCTCCACTTTCTTTCTGGCCCAATCTGTTTTTCGGAGAAATTTCAAGGAAGAATTCATTGTGGGGTTGTTATTAAAGCAATTGATTTTTATGATTGTACCCAATGCAGACCAACCAAAATGATCAACCAAAGTGTTAAGAATGGCGTCTAATCTTACGCCATGAAGTGGGTTATTGGGCTGTATATTTTGTTTGCTATTCTCCAAATTAATATAAATACGGAGAGTATATTCTCCAAATTAATACAAATTTAGCGATTAGAATTCAATAACAAGTTGTTTTCCAAAATAAGACTAAGCTCATGTGCCCGGCATTTCCATCCTATTTTAAAATATCGGGAAGAGGCCATATCTGAGCCAAATGGTGCTAATGGAGCACCGAGAAACGAATAAAAGTCATTTTCCCCATGACTTAAATCCACCGATTTATTTTTTGAAATAATGCCTGGTTTATTAGTGCTTATTTTAAAAAAAGCTGTTTCCAAAAGCATTTTTGCGAATTCTGATGTTTCTTTATTGTAAAGATCCGGAATTTCAGATTTTAATTTATCTATGGCTGGTTTTATGGTGTCTTGTTGATAATAAGACCATAATCGGGCATAATGGTAGGCAATCAATGCCTGTGTACCATAATGTCTGGAAACCCAAAATGTATTCCTTCTATATTCTCCAGAAACAATAACGTCATTCAAATAACTCAGAGTGTATTTATCATAAGCAGTTAACTTATTTTGAAATTGAAAACGCAATAACATCAAGTTGCATAAAGCACACACATCTTGCTCGATTGGCATGTTTTCACCAAACCAGGTATTGTAAACTTTATCAGCATTAAAAGAAATTTTCGACGGAACCGATTTTCCTTTTACCGAGTGTTTTATAAGCAAATCGTTTAATGTCGCCAATTCATTTTTTGTGACACCTTTCGCCAATAGAGCCAAAGCCGTGTCATCAATATCATCCGGTAATTTAAAAAACTTAAAAAGCCGAAAAAGAGTACCGTTTGGAAAATGTCTGGAAGGTTTTGTTTGCCAGAAATTATACGTAAACCTTCCTTTCGGATTGCGATATAATTCAATGGCTGCTAAAGATTCAGACTTGATTTTTTCGTAAATCTGAATTTCGGGCTCCGTAAAAAAATGGCTTATTCCATCTAAAACCAATAGAACAGAAAGCGTAGCAAAAATATTATCATCCGGGCGGCGATAGTGCCAAAATTTATTTTCACGAAAAGAATAAAAAATACCCGCAGGGAAATTATTATTTCCAGTGGATTGTTCCAAAGAAATCTCATTCAATATTTCAGAAACCATAGACATTTTTCGGGCAGATTGAGTCTTTTTCTTTAGATTTGCATCCAAAATTATTAAAATACTACTTCAAAATACACAGAAATGGAAATTAGCGGAAAGATAGTACAGGTATTGCCACTTCAGAGCGGTGAAGGAAAGAACGGTACCTGGAAAAAACAGGAATTTGTAATAGAGACGGGCAGTCAATACCCGAAAAAAGTATGTATCTCTATGTGGGGTGATAAAATCGAGGATGGTTTAATTCAAGCAGGTAATGACGTAACGGCATCGATTGATGTAGAAAGCCGTGAGTACAACGGCCGTTGGTATACTGATGTAAAAGCCTGGAAACTGGAAGCCGGATCAGGTTCTGGCGGAGGAGCTTCTGCGGAAAGCAATTACTCGTCAGCACCAGCTGCACCAGCAGCTTCTGCGGCACCTATTCCTGCCTCTCTTGAAGGCGAAGATGATCTTCCTTTTTAAAATATATTCAATTTCGGATACAAAAAATCCACGGTCGCAAGCCGTGGATTTTCTGTTTTAAGTCATTACGGCAATTTATTAATCCATCGCTAACACCATCTTTCCGGTATTTGCACCAGCAAAAAGTTTCATAAGCGTATCATAAAAGGCATCCACACCCCCATGCTCCACATGATAAGTGGCGTTAAGTTTGCCTGCTTTTATCCAGCCTGCCATTTCCCTGGCAGCTTCTCCGTAATGAGCTGCATTATCAAAAACCACAATACCTTCCATACGTGCCCGGTTTACCAATAAAGAAAGGTAATTTTTAGGTCCTTGCGGTGCAGTGCTGTTATATTGAGAAATAGCACCGCAGATCACAATCCGTGCTTTTTTATTGATCAGGGTTAGAACTGTATCCAATATTTCGCCACCTACATTATCGAAATAAATATCCACACCATCCGGGCAAGCTTCCTTAAGAGTTTTACGCAAATCACCTGCTTTGTAATCCACGCAAGCGTCAAACCCAAGCTCATTAACCACATAATCGCACTTATCTTGTCCTCCGGCAATACCAACTACCCGGCATCCTTTAATTTTGGCGATTTGACCTACCACACTTCCTACGGCTCCGGCCGCACCACTTACCACAAGTGTTTCACCTTCTTTGGGCAAACCCGTATTTATTAATCCGAAATAGGCTGTCATGCCCGACATCCCCAATGTGCCGAGATATACAGGTAAATCCAAAAATTCAGGATCCACTTTTACCAGGTCTTTCGCGTCAGATATGGCATATTGCTGCACACCAAACGCCCCAGTAACAAAATCACCTGCTTTAAAACGATCATTGTTTGAGCTTAAAATTTCACCGGCACCCAAGGCCCTCATTACTTCACCCGGCTCCACAGGTTTGATATAACTTTTACCTGCATTCATCCATCCCCGCATGGCCGGGTCAATTGACAGGAATTTTATTTTAATCAATACCTCTCCTTCCTTCAATTCCGGCAATTCATTTTCCTGAATTTCAAAATTTTCGGGGGTAGGCTCGCCAAAAGGCCTTTTCATGAAAATCAACTGTCTGTTAAGCATTTATGTCTGTTTAAATTTATTAATGAATGTAACCACTAGCCTAAAAGTACAAGCTTTTCTGCTTTAAGCCATAACAAAATGAAATACTGTTAATTATGTAAAATAATTTTGAATATCGTTTTGTCTAAAATTAAATTTTTACCTACCTTTGCAGCCCTGTTATTGAAAACAAAGGATTTTATAATTATATACTATAATGGCAAAGAAAGGAAATAGAGTACAGGTAATTTTAGAATGTACTGAGCATAAAGCTTCGGGAGTGCCGGGTATGTCGCGTTACGTAACGACTAAAAATCGTAAAAACACTACTGCTCGTATGGAGTTGAAAAAATACAATCCAATACTTCGTAAGATGACTGTTCATAAAGAAATTAAATAATTTTTTGACCAGAAATGGTCTCAAATAAACAATATATACCATGGCAAAGAAAGTAGTTGCAACCCTGAGAGACAAAACAGCTCTTAAAAGTTTTGCAAAAGTTATCAAAGCAGTTAAATCTCCAAAAACAGGTGCCTATAGCTTCAAAGAAGAAATGGTGCCGGTTGATTTGATCGCTGAGGCTCTTAAGAATTAATATTTCTTAGAAAAGATTTTCCAGCCTTTCTGAAACATTCAGAAAGGCTTTTTTATTTTACGCCCATGAAACCATTCTTTTATTCGGTCACAGTACAAGCTGAAGACCTCGATGAACTCAACCATGTAAATAACGTGGTCTATTTTAAATACTTACAGGATGCGGCTATCTCACATTGGTATTCGATTGCTAATGATCAAGAACGTGAATCAGTAAGATGGGTTGCCCGAAAACACGAAATTGAATATTTTAAATCAGCTTTTTTGGGTGAAACATTGATCATAAAGACCTGGATAGAAAATTTCACAGCAGTTACATCAGAGAGGCACTATGAAATTTACCGCGATGACGCTCTTTTGATAAAAGCTCAAACCCTCTGGATAGCTTTAAATACAATAACCAGAAAACCCGCAAGGCTTTCCACAGAAATATTAAATCGTTTTTTGGAATGATTTTAGGCTAATATTCATTTCTATAAAGTAGCTTTAGACTTATTAAACTATTTTTGACTAATTTTTTCAGGTATTGTAAGAGGAAATTTCTTTAACAACTTAGCAAGTATAAAAAATGGGCATATTCGGTTTTTTCAACAAAGAAAAAAAAGAAACGCTGGACAAAGGGCTGGAAAAAACCAAAACGGGTTTATTCGATAAAATCAGTCGGGCCGTTGTGGGTAAATCTTCAGTGGATGAAGAGGTATTGGATGAATTGGAGGAAATTCTGATTTCATCCGACGTCGGTGTGGACACCACCGTAAAAATTATCAGAAGAATTGAGCAGCGGGTAGCCCGCGACAAATACACTTCTGTAAATGAATTGGACACAATACTGCGGGAAGAAGCCGCATTTTTGCTGGAAGAAAATAATACCCAAGACGTACAAAACAGTTTCGAAACCGACAATCTACCTAAGCCCTATGTGATGATGGTAGTAGGTGTGAATGGAGTAGGAAAAACTACGACGATAGGAAAATTAGCCTATAATTTTCAAAAGAATGGCAAAAAAGTAGTTTTGGGAGCGGCAGATACCTTCCGTGCGGCAGCTGTGGACCAATTGAAGCTTTGGGGCGAAAGAGTAGGTGTAGTGGTAATTGATCACGGCATGAATACCGACCCCTCTTCGGTAGCTTTCGATGCCATAAAAGCAGGCGTAGAAACAAATGCCGACGTAATAATTATAGATACAGCAGGGCGTTTACATACCAAAGTAAACCTAATGAATGAATTAGGTAAAATAAAACGGGTAATGCAAAAGATTTTGCCCGATGCTCCTCACGAAGTTATGCTGGTTTTAGATGGCTCAACAGGCCAAAATGCAGTCATACAAGCTCGCGAATTTACCAAAGTAACTACAGTAAACTCCCTGGCAATTACCAAATTAGATGGTACGGCCAAAGGCGGTGTAGTGATAGGTATTTCCGATGAATTTAAAATACCTGTTAAATACATAGGCGTAGGTGAGAAAATGGAAGACTTGCAGGTATTTAATAAAATGGAGTTCGTCGATTCATTATTCCGAAAAGGGTGAATTTTTCATTATTCCGGAATTTAGTTTTTAAATTGGTTGAAAATTTATTCAACCCATATGAAATACCTTTACTTCATTCTTCGATTTTTTATAATCCTTTTGTTTGTGCAATCTTCTCACGCACAAGATTTTGTAAAAAAATATTTATTTGTAGCTGAGCCAGGAATACGAAATTATCTGGAATATGGCGGTCATGGAATTCTGGTGTATGACATCGAAGACAATTATAAACTGATAAAAAGAATTCCCACGGGAAGTTTGGACAAAAACGGCCATCCCTCTAATGTGAAGGGCGTTTGTGTAAGTTTGGCAACGCAATGCATTTATGTGAGTACAATAAAATCATTAATGTGCATAAATCTCCAATCTGAAGCCTTAATTTGGGAAAAAATATACGACCAGGGCTGTGATCGCATGTCTATCAGTCCGGATGGTCTCACCATTTTTCAATCTTCCTTCGAAAATACCGATTGGTATGAAATAGATGCCTTAACCGGCGATATCAAAAATCGTATACCCATAAATTCTAAAGCTCACAATACCATAGTATCTCCACAAGGAAAAGCAGTATATATGGAAAGTCTTAATTCTCCATTGGTGGCAGTAGTTAGCCCAAAAGACTTAAAAGAAATCCGGCATATCGGCCCTTTTTCAGCACCCGTGCGTCCGTTTACCATAAATGGAAAGGAAACCCTTCTTTTTGCCAACGTCAACGACCTCTTAGGTTTTGAAATTGCTGATTTGCAAACAGGTAAAATGACCCAGAGAATTACCGTAAAAGGTTATGAAAAGGGGTATATAAAAAGACATGGATGCCCAAGCCACGGTATTGGTCTTACACCGAACGAAAAAGAAGTTTGGGTAGCAGACGGGGCAAATCAAATGGTTCATGTTTTTGATGTAAGCCAAATGCCTCCGGTTCAAAAAGAAAGCATTTCTTTGCGAGATCAGCCCGGATGGGTCACCTTTAGTTTGGATGGCAAATACGCCTGGCCAAGTACGGGAGAAATAATAGACACCAATAATAAAAAGATTATTCATCGACTAAGCGATGAAAAAGGTGAAATAGTACAAAGTGAAAAAATAATTGAAATTCACTTCAAAAATGGAAAAGCAATAGCTGCAGGTGACCAGTTTGGTATTGGAAGAGTAAACTGATTCCAAAAGAACTTCAAAACAGAAAATCAAGAAAAGCTATGAATTCAAGACGTGATTTTTTGAAACAATCTGCTCTGTTAGGTACTCAATTAGGCTCAAATAAGATATCTTTTGAACAAACAAAAAAAGAAATCTTACAAGATGCTGGTATGCAATTTTGCCTGGCCTATTTCTGGGGAATGAATAAACAACGCATGGAACTTGCCAGACAAATGCGGGTATTGGGTGCAGTTGGTGGCATAAATCCGGCAATGGTTGGTTTACTAGGAAAAGCTGCGGTAAGTACAGAAGTGGTAAAAGCTGTGAAAGAAGCCTGGTCGAAAGAAGGGCTGGAATTGAAAGTAATTGAAGGGCCGCCATCATTGGGTACACTTACTAAATTAGGCTTGCCTGGCAGAGACGAAGAAATTGAAAACTTTATCACTTTAATGAAAAGTCTGGCTGCAGCCGGAATCGATACGATTTGTTACAATTGGATGCCTGTAATCAGTTGGGCCCGATCACAAACCGAAAAAATCAGTCGCGGCGGTGCTTTGGTTACAGCCTTTGATATAAATGACATAAAAGACCAGCCAAAAATTACCGAATACGGTGAATTGACTAAAGAAAAAATGTGGGATAATATCAGCTACTTTTTAAAAGCAGTAATACCCGAAGCTGAAAAATCCGGTATTAAGCTGGCCCTTCATCCCGATGATCCTCCGATAGATGAGATCAGGGGAATTCCCAGAATTATGACATCGGTTGCCGCCTTTAAACGCTTGGTGGAGATTGTACCCAGCCCAAGCAATGGCCTTACTTTTTGCCAGGGAAGTTTTGCCAGTATGGGTGATGAAGGGAAAGGGGAAGATATTCCAGCTGCAATCCGGCATTTTGGCAAGAAAGGCCTTATACATTTTGTCCATTTCAGAGATGTGAAAGGCTCTAAGTATCAGTTTGAAGAAGCATTTCATGACGACGGAAAAACCGATATGTATGCGGCCATGCAAGCCTATTATGAAACCGGTTTTCGAGGACCCATCCGCCCGGATCATGTACCTACCATGTATAGTGATAGCAATGAGCATCCCGGCTATAGTAATATAGGAACTTTATTTGCCATTGGCTACATACGAGGCCTGATGGAAGGTGTGAGTAAAGCTTGAAATCGAAATCTGCTTTATAGCAATTAATTATCCAATCCTTACACTCTTTATTAAAAAGACGAGCATTTGATTTATCAAATTCCTGTTAATTGAAAATACTTTCCTAATATCATGTTCTATTCAACCATAAGAAAATGAAAAAATATTTCCTTCCCCTTTCGGTACTGTTGTTTTTATCAACATTAGCGTATGCACAAATTGGCGAATTTGAAAAAGCTGAAGATATAGGAAACCCCAAAATAAAAGGGTCGTCGAGCTATAATACTGAAAATCAAACCTATACGCTAAAAGGAGGAGGTTCCAACATCTGGTTTAATCACGATGAATTTCATTTTCTTTACAAGAAATTAAAAGGTGATTTTATGCTTACTGCTAACTTTCAGCTTATTGGAAATGAAGATGGCAATGGCCATCGTAAAACAGGTTGGATGATAAGAGAGAGTACCGATCACGATGCAGTAAGTGTAAACAGTTGCCTTCATGGCGATGGCTTGGTAGTGCTACAATGGCGATTGATGCGTGGTGCTTATATGCGTGACCCAGAAGAAGAGATATTTTTCCCGAAACAGTATTTTGGCGAAACGATAATCCAACTCGAGCGTATTGGTAAAACCATAACCATGCGTATGGCTCATCCGGGCGAACCGCTGGAAGATATGGGATCTGTTACTTTGCCCGAATTAAAGGATGAAGTCTTGATCGGCCCCTATGCCTTGGCTCATGACCCTGATGACATTCAGGAAGCCAGAATCTGGAATGTAAGTATGGTAAAACCCGTTGCCCCATCCTGGCATCCAAATCGACTGGTTAAAACTATTTCTCGCGATGATATTTTGCTCAACAGCAAAATAGAAACAATAGAAATTAAAACGGGAAAAAGAAATGTAGTTTATGAAGAAAACACCAAACTGGAATCCCCCTATTTTGATCCTAGCGGTAGCACAATTTTCTTTAAGAAAAACGGGCAAAAAAATGAGGTAAATCTAAAAACTAAAAAAAGTAATTTATCCAATTCAGGTAGTGAAATCATAGACAAAATTAATGATGGTTCATATACTTACTTTACAAAAGGTACAAATTCAACTAATCAAATTTGGAGAAAAAAAGGTGAAATGGAATCACAATTAACCTGGGATCTTGATCATGCCTGGTTTCCGCATGTTTCACCAGATGGAAAACATTTAGCCTATCTTTCTTTCCCTCATGATGCCAAACCCACTGAAGCTGTGTCTTATCAACGAGTAAGCATCAAAGTTTTACCTTTAGATGGAGGAGGACCTCGTACAGTGGCGTATTTCTATGGAGGAAAAGGAAGCTTTGAGAATTACAGTTGGAGTCCGGATGGCAAGTCACTTGTATTTATGTCAAACTTTTAAAAAGCTTTAATGGAAATTCTTTTTCAGAGTTTCCTTCATTATTTATTTCTTGAACTGGAAAAACCAATTAGGGTAATTTTCTTCCTTAAATACATTATCCCAACTATTGTGATTTACTCCCGGGTATTCTGTGTATTTTACATTTGCCCCTAAATCATACAATTTTTTATGCATTTCAACGGATTTTTCTCCAGGTACAACACCATCCGCACTTCCGTGAAAAATCCAAAAAGGTACCTTAGCCTGTTTTTTGCCATACGATGAAATATCTCCACCCCCGCAAATAGGCATAGCCGCCGCAAAGAGTTTTGGATAACGGTACACAGCTTCAAAAGTGCCCATTCCTCCCATTGACATCCCCGTAATATAAATCCGATGTTTATCGGCCTTTTTATTCTCTATAAAACTTTTTACCAATTCAACTGCGGCATGTAAGGAATTGGTTTCAAGATAAGAGTAATTAAAATCCAGGTCAAGTGGATATTTAGCTCGTGAGAATTTTACCGAAGCCCAGTAATCCTCTTTTGGGCATTGAGGAAGAATAACTATGGCTGGATTTGCAGTTAATTTCTCAGTCCAAACCAAAGCACCATGGGTTAGTTGAGCTTTGTTATCGTCCCCTCTTTCACCAGCACCGTGCAAAAATAGAATCAGGGGATATTTTTTTAATGGATTGTAATTTTCCGGATATAATATTCTGTATTTCAAAACAATACTTCTACTATCTGTAAATTCAGCCATTTGAAATATCTCATTTTGGCTCCTGGCAGCAACAAAACTAAAAATGTAAAATATCAGAAATACACTTTTTTTCATATTCAACTTATTATTTATCTTTAACAAATTTAGTTAAATCTTTAAATTCCCGTAATTAATATACGAAATGGCCTTACTCTAATAAAATGAAGTAAATTCTGATTACTTTGTAAAGCTATTGAGTATTCAAGTAAATTACATTTCGCAAAAACCAATGACTGTAAAAAAAGGTAACTTAGGCTATTCGCCTGAAGTATCGATAGATTGTGTTGTTTTCGGATTTCATGAAAATGAACTTAAAATATTATTGCTTGAATTTATTAATTCAGGCTTTATGGCTTTACCCGGCGGCTTTATATTAGAAAATGAAGATTTAGACTTCGCTGCCAAGCGAATTTTAGAAGAAAGGACTTCTGCCAAAGATATTTTTCTACAGCAATTTGAAGTTTTTGGTGACCCCAATCGAACGAAAACAAAAAATTTAGAAATTCTTTTAAATGGTCTTGATATTAAAGAAGAAGAAAAAGAATACATGAGAAAACGATTCATTTCAATCGGCTATTATGCACTAATTGATTATACCGGAATAAAATTGAACCTTGACGCATTTTCCTCTAATATTGGTTGGTATGATATAAATAATATTCCACAACTATTACATGATCATAATTTAATTATTAAAAGAGCTTTAGAAACGCTTCAATTAGACCTGAATAAAAAACCGATAGGTCAAAATCTGATGCCAGAACAATTTACTATGAAAGAATTGCAAAATTTGCATGAGGTGATTTTAGGTAAAAAATTAGCCCGTACTAATTTTCAAAGAAAAATACTGAGTTTAGATATATTAGAAAGAATAGAAAAGAAGTACACTGGGAAAGCCCACAAAGCCCCTTTTTTATATAGATTTAAAACAAAAGAGGAATGAATATACAAACCTCTTTTGGCAATAAATTTTAATCCAGTTATCTACCTCCAGCACCAGGTGCTTGTGTGGCATTATCATTTCCACCACCTTCTTTCACATCGGTATTATTTACACCTCGTGTTTTCTTTCTGGGTTGTGAGTTTATTCCCATTTTCCCAATTTTGTAACTGAAAGTAAATCTAAAACCGCGATTTAATCTCAGATTTTCATTGTATTGGTTAATCAAATCAGAATGAATGGTACTGGTATTTTTAATTCCTCGTGTTAAGAAATTATCCGCAGATAGCCCTATTGTACCTTTCTTTTTATTTATTTCTTTGCTAATTCCAAGCGAATACATTCCGAAACCACCTTGGTATCCTTGTAAGTTGATACGACGCCCCCTTACAAATGAAAACGCCTGAAACTGCCAACCTGACTTCATGGCATATTGTCCCATAAGCCGACCACTAACCACCCATCCGCTATTTGTTACAGGTTTTGAAATCCCATCCGATCCTACTGTTTGACCATTTAAGTACATATTATATAACTCAAATCCTCCATTAATACTAAATGACTGAGTAATTCTGAAATTACCAAACAAGTTTCCTCCATAACTTTGCTCTTTTCCAATATTCTGGTAGGACGTAAGGATAACCTGAGGAAGGCTATCAATAGGAGTCGAGACCTGAGTAATGGCATTAGAAGATGTACGGGAATAGAGTGAAAAATTAAGGTAGGTTTTCTTTAAATTTCCACTGATACCTAATTCCACATTATCCGAAATCTCAGGTCTTAAATTTGGATTTCCAACACTGTAGCTTTGGGGATTTGAAATGTTTAAATTAGGATTTAACTGTTGAATACCAGGTCGTTGTATTCTTCTGTTGTACGCAGTTTTAATGGTTAAACCATTATTAAAATTTTTCGAGATATTCACACTTGGAACCACATTGAAATATGCCGGAATATCCGCTTGGGTTGTTTTATTTATAGTGGCCGAAATATTCGTCTGCTCAAAACGGGTCCCAAGTTTAAGTGTCCATTTATTTTTGCTTGACGCCGTATAACTAACATAACCTGCAGATACATTTTGACTGTAATCAAGGGCACCACCCGGCCTGTTAGGATCAAGGGTAAATGTGATACCTCCGGCATTACCCGTGAAATAATTGTACGAACTTTCAACCGTTCTGAAAATGGCTTTTAAACCCACTTCAAAAAGCTGTCGCTCTTTTATTGGAGTCATAAAATCTCCTTGTACAGTAAATTCATTATTCGTATTATTATTTTTATTTCTTTGATAAAAAGGGTCTTCCCCGGCAGAATATGTATTTTCCGTATCAAAATTATTGGTGAGTCCTGTACGGCTGAATAAAGTCGAGAAACTTAATTCTTTTTGAGGTTTAAAAATTCTCAAATAATCAAGATTTAAATCAACTGTACCTGATAAATCTTTACTATCAATGTTCCGGTTATATCCGGTACCTATTCCATTAATTTCGTTATAAATATTGATGTCGCTATTTCTAACGAAGTTTCGTGTGCCATACCTTACGCCCCCGGAAAGAAATTCATTTTTCCTTATGTCATAATCAAAACCCAAACCATATCGACCGAAAGCACCTAAATCTTTAGATTTTCCCGTTTGGGTAGTATTTTGAGTAAAACCTGAGCGTATGGTATTCTGATTCATGTATGTTTCAGATGGATTATACATGCCTCTACCATAACCATTCAGATTTAATCCAAATTTTCCCTTGCGATAAGACCCGTTCAAACCAAGGTTGGCAGCACGGTTTCCGATACCACTATTCACATTAAGATTTAAACCTTCAATATTATTTTTCTTGGTAATAATATTTATTATACCGCCCGTTCCTTCAGCATCGTATCTGGCAGAAGGTGAGGTTATCACTTCTACTGTTTTAATTTCATCCGCCGGTATTTGCTTCAAAGCATCAGCAATACTGGCAGCCATAATAGTAGATGGTTTATTATTAATCAAAACACGGATATTGCTATTACCTCTCAAAGAAACATTCCCGTCGAGATCGACTGTTAATAATGGCACTTTTTTCAAAACATCAGATGCATCGCCACCTTTGGCCATAATATCTTTTTCAGCATTATAAACCATTCTGTCTACTTTTTCCTCAATCATTTCCTTTTGGCCGGTGACAGTTATTTCATTAAGCACATTGGATTTCATACCTAAATCAACTTTTTCTAAATCCACATTGAGGTGTTTATCTGTTATTTCTTTCGGAAATACCCATTTGTCTTCATACCCAATAAAACTAATGCGAACGGCTAATATTCCATTAACAACATTTTTCAAAACGAATTTACCTTTCTCATCAGTTACAGTTCCATCTATCGGTTTCTTAAGATCATTTTTTCTAAACAAGGCTATTGTTGCAAACTCTACCGGAACTTTGGAAATGCTATCCAATACTTCACCCGTAATCTTACCATCACCCGAGGTTGGCAAAGTTGCAGCTGCATTTCTTTGACCACCGGGCCCGGCACTGCCAGCGGGTCTTTGTCCCCCATTTCCTTGAGAAGGATTTTGAGCCAAAGCAATTAAACCGCAAAACAAAAACAAAACCGTAAATTTTAATTTCATAATAGTAATTACTTAAAGCACTATGACTACAAAATTCGATCAAGGTTTACTCTAAATTCTTTCATATCGATAAAGAATATACTTGCGATGACAAAAGATCATTTAAAGGAGATTAGAACCTAAAACAGCAATTATCCTACAATATTGAGACTTTAATCTTCTAATTATCAGGCCTTATCACATTAGTTTTTGAGACAGTACGGAATGTCTTAGTTTTGTCTAATAAAAAATACTTTTATACCTATAAGTAAACCATGAACATACTTACCGAAAAACCCTCGTCCGAAAGACTATTTCGGATCCTGTTCCAGGTGCTATTCTGGATTATCTGGATTGGGTATCCTTTTATTAATGCCGATTACGATAATCCCTCTTCTGTTAGATTCATCATCATGTTGTTTTGGGTTCGTATTATAGAAATACCCCTATTTTATTTCAATTTATACTACCTTATTCCCAAAGTTTTCCGGGTAAAAGGCATTGCCACCTACCTTATTATTCTCATTCTGCTTTGTTCAGCCTTTATTTTTATGGAAGATAAAATTAAATTTATTATCAACCCTGAATACAAAAGGTCATTCACTTTCTTTATATTTTTCCCTGCCCTATTCGTAGCCGCAGTAAGCACCGGATATGGCTTAGTAACAGAATTGCAGCGTCAGGAACGAGACCGTCAGGATGAAAGACAGGAACGTTTGCAATCAGAACTTTCTTTTTTACGGTCCCAAATAAGTCCTCACTTTATATTTAATGTACTTAACAGTATAGTTTACCTTATTCGCACCAATTCACCTTCGGCCGAATCTATTACCATACAACTCGCCGAATTGATCAGGTATATGTTATATGAAGCTGATGATAAGCAAGTTACTCTTTCAAAAGAATTGGATTACTTAAACAATTATATAAGTTTACAAAAAATCAGATATGGAGAAGATGTACCGGTAAAACTTACCATAACCGGAACAGAAGGCAGCCAGTTAATTGAACCTATGTTATTGATCCCATTTGTTGAAAATGCTTTTAAACATGGTGTGGGAATGGCCAAAAATCCGAGAATTGATATTACTATCAATTTTGATCAGAATAAATTAGACTTTGAAGTAGAAAATACCATAGGAGGTGGCGAAAGTGCCGATAAGGACAGCAGCTCGGGTATTGGCCTTAAAAATGTAACACGAAGACTTGAACTTTTATATCCCGATTCGCATAAATTGGACGTTAATGAAAGGAATAATTTATTTGTAGTTAATTTAACTTTAGACTTTAAAAAATAAAAGAATGTCAAATACGAAGTTGAGATGTATAGCTGTGGATGACGAAGTATTAGCCAGAAAATTGCTGGAAGAAAACATCCAGCAAATACCTTTTTTGGAGCTGGTAAAAGTGTGCAAAAATCCATTTGAAGCAATGGAAGTTCTCGAATCTGAGAAAATTGATCTTATGTTTTTGGATATACAGATGCCAGGAATGACAGGGTTGAAATTCTTAACGAGCCTGAAAGATAAGCCAAAAGTTATTTTTGTAACGGCATATGAAAACTATGCCGTGGAGAGCTATAATCTGGATGTTGTGGATTATTTAATGAAACCCGTGAGCATTGAGCGGTTTTCTAAAGCGGTACATAAGGCATTGGATCTGCATAAAAAAGAACAAACCGAACAGGTTTTCATCGAAAATGTAGAAAAAATAAATACTCCGGATCATTTTTTTGTAAACGTGGAGTATTCTTTAGTGAAGATAATTTTTAATGATATTACCCATATTGAAGGGCTCAAAGATTATATCAAAATATTTGTAACTACACAGACCAGGCCAATCCTTACCAAATCTACTTTGAAAGGAATTGAAGAGAAACTACCTTCAAATTTTATGCGTGTACAAAAGTCTTTTATTGTAAATCTCGATAAAATCGAGTCAATACGCAACCACCGGATAAGCATAAACAAATTTGAAATACCCGTAAGTGATACGCATATGGATGATTTACTGGGAGCAATAAATTATCAGAAACCTTAATAATTAAATCCATTAAGTTCAAAAAAAGCCGCATTTTGCGGCTTTTTAATTTTCTAAAGTTCAAGTTACTTTTACTCCTCAGTCAAAAATGGATAACGGTAATCAGTAGGTGGCACTAAGGTTTCCTTTACGGTACGTGCATTTACCCACCGTAATAAATTTAATTTAGAGCCTGCTTTATCATTTGTCCCTGAAGCACGGCCACCGCCAAATGGCTGCTGACCCACCACTGCACCTGTTGGCTTATCGTTAATATAAAAATTTCCGGCGGTATCTACCAATTTTCGGGTAGCGAGTTCAACTGCATAGCGATCCTGAGCAAAAATACTTCCGGTAAGAGCATAGGGTGAAGTAGTATTTACCAGATCCAAGGTTTGCTCAAATTCATTCTTATCGTAAACAAAAATGGTTAAAACCGGTCCAAAAATTTCCTCACACATGGTGGTGTATTTCGGGTCTTTAGTCAAAATCACCGTTGGTTCAATAAAATAACCTTTGGATTTGTCAAAATTCCCACCCGCTATTATTTCTTGTCCATCTTGCTTGGCTTGTGTTATAAATCCACTGATCTTATCAAAAGCCTTTTCATCAATTACGGCATTTACAAAATTCCGAAAGTCCTCTGTGCCACCCATTTTTATGGATTTCAAATCATCCAGCATATAAGTCTTAACTTCTTCCCACAGATTAGAAGGCACATATGCACGAGAGGCCGCCGAACATTTTTGACCCTGAAACTCAAATGCCCCCCGAACTAAGGCAGTAGCCAAAATTTTCGGATTGGCAGATGAATGAGCCATTACAAAATCTTTGCCGCCCGTTTCGCCAACAATTCTTGGGTAAGACTTATATTTAGTAATATTAGCTCCTATTGTTTTCCAGATAGTTTGGAAAACCGCCGTACTGCCCGTAAAATGAATACCTGCAAAATCGGGATTATTAAAAACTACTTCACCGGCCACAGGACCATCCACAAAAATTAAACTTATTACTCCTGCAGGTAAGCCAGCTTCCAGCAAGACTTCCATTATTACCTGTGCAGAATAAATTTGTGTATAGGCTGGTTTCCAAACAATTACATTACCCATCAAAGCAGCCGAAGCAGCTAAATTACCGGCAATTGCCGTGAAATTAAAAGGAGTAAGTGCAAACACAAAACCTTCCAACGGGCGATATTCAAGCCTGTTCCATACACCAGGTGACGAATTAGGCTGTTCGTCGTAAATTTCTTTCATGAAAGCCACATTGAATCGCAGGAAATCGATCAATTCGCATGCTGAATCAATTTCTGCCTGATAGGCATTTTTTGACTGCCCAAGCATAGTAGCGGCATTAATTTTAGCCCGATACGGACCTGCGAGTAAATCGGCAGCTTTCAGAAAAATAGCAGCACGATGTTCCCAAGGCATAGCCGCCCAATTTGATCTTGCAGCCAATGCAGCCGCAATGGCCTCCTGAACATGAGTGGCATCTCCTTCAGACGCAAAGCCCAGGGTATGTGCATGATCGTGCGGAACCGACAACCTGATTTTTTGATTGGTAAATACTTTTTCTTTACCAATATACATAGGCACTTCGATTTGCATCGAACGAGCCTCTGAAAGTGCTTTTTTAAGGTTTATTTTCTCCCCACTACCCGGTGCATAAGAAAGCACAGGCTCATTTATAGGTACAGGAGGATTAAAAATGGAATTATGCATTATTTTCTAAGATTTTGATGAAGTGATGTTAAGAAAATTTTCATTTGTTGAAATAACAAAATCTGGTTTCTTTTAATATAGGGGACTTCTAAAAACTAGTTTTGTCATGAAAAATAGCGATAAAGCAAAGGACAAATAAAATTTCAAAATTTACCGGAAACATAGCCTTAGTTACGTTGAGGACATATTTTTAAATTCTATGAAGTAATTTGTTTTTGTATCATTTTGTAATAAAAAGTAGTTTTTAGAGATCTCCTACAATACAAAGGTACAAAATACCCCTCAATCTAAAGAAAACGAGAAACTAAATCAGGTGTCGGTATTCGGCAGCTATCTCTTTTGCCAAACCAGCGGTATCTGTTACGGGCAATTAAATCATAAAAATAATTTCTCAAACCTAATGGAAATATTTTAAGAATACGGCACCAACGAAATCCTTTGAGTTGAGATAAAATTTCTATGGCTGCGTCAGATTTAGTAAGCAGACCATCATTTGTAATTAAAATTACCGAATCTGTATTTTTTAGTAAAGCCGTATTTTGTGATACTATTTTTTGCCCAAAATCTGATTGAAGGGATGCAAAACGAAAAACGGCATCTGAATCCCTGTCAATGATAAAGTTTACAAAACCATTGCACAGGTTACAGATGCCGTCAAAAAGTATGATCATTCAGAGATCAAAATAATTTTTCCCAAGGTAATCTACTTAATACCAAAACCAGAGCCAAACCAAAGAAAATCATGGTTGCTTTAAATTTCTTTCCGTTACCGATAGACTTTTTACTTTTGGCATTTCCGATTGTAACTAAAATTGCTGCCAGAATCCCTACTGTTGGATGCTCGATATAAGCTTTTCTGGCTGCAGCATCTTTCATTATAGAGCCCATATCTACGTTACTCAAAGCCATAAACATAAGTACCAAGCCCAATAAGAGCATTGTATGAGTTCCAATCAGAGCAAAAAGATTGATTTTGCGGTGTTTGTCTTCAAACATATTTTCACCGGAATTGCCCTTAATTCCGTTAACCGTGGCAATTGCCAATAATATAATAACTACAAATGCCAGGTAATGGTGAATGGTAATCAGTATTGATTGCATAATTTGTTTTTGTTTATTTCTTTCAAAAATAAGTCAAAAAGCGACAGCATGGGTCTTTATTTTAAAATTATCCCTTATTCAATAAGGATACGTCTCGATATTTTAAGTTCCGAACCTTTAACTTTAAAAAGGTAGGTGCCGGATGAAACCGGTCCAAAATCCATAATAAAATCCTGCAAACCTGATTTTAAGTAGGTATTTTTGGTAAAAACATTTTTCCCATTTACATCTATTATTGTTATTTCATAAAAACCCTCCGTTTTTAAATTGAAATTGGCCTTTATAAATTGGGAAGATGGATTGGGGTAAATAAGAAAATTAGTTTCTTTTTCCGTTGCCAAAACCGGGTTCACAGTAACGTAAACAGAATCTTCTGAAAAACAGGATTTATAATAATTTTGAAATACATACCAACCGGCATTATCCGTTGTTACATCCGGAATAGAAAAACTACGTGAACTATAAATTTGTCCGTTTGGAACAACCCAAAGTGCGAAATTTCCTACATTACCCTCTCCTGCCAAGGATAAAGTTTCACCTTCCAGCACCGACTGATCCAGTCCGGCATTTACATCCGGAAATTCTTTTACGGTTACCTGAAAAGTATCTGCCAAACAATTCATTTGGTCGCGAACAATGTAAAGCTGATTATCGATTAAACTATCTACACTAATTTTCTGATTGGTCAAACCCCTAAAATTCCAGACGTATTCACCTTCCCAACTTGCCGATAAATCAATTTTTTCTCCACATTCAATTTCCAGATTACTTTTTTGATTTACATTTTTAAACATAGTAAACTGATCGGTTATACTACCGTTTTCAAGTAAATATTTCATATCAAAACGATTCTCTTTGAAATCAAGAATTACGGCTCCCACATCCACCGCATTGCTGTAAGTCATGGCTTTATGTGGATATCCGGTTGATGTTACTCCTGTCCAGCCTGCTGTGCCTGCCACACAATAAACTACGCCTCCATTTTCCTGAAAAAAGGGACATTCATTGGCATAATTACCCGAAGTAGTTTCGGTTTGGTGATTTTTTGCTTCAAAATTATCGGATGTACCAGTAAATCCATTTATCCGATACGAACGCTCGTAAGTATGGCTATGACCAGTTAAAACCAAATCCACCCCGTACCTTTCGAATACAGGCACCAAATTCTGACGAATCTCAATTAACTCCTTTTCGGTATCCGAATTATGCGAACCCAGTGAAAACGGCGGATGGTGAAAATAAACCACGGTCCAATCTTTAGAATTGGCAGCCAAATCCGCTTTTAACCAGTGAAATTGTTTACTTGTGGTATCGCTCATTCGCTTGCCCTCTTCGGATCCATAAGAGTCGAGAGCTACAAAATGCACATTCGAAATTTCGTAAGAATAATACCGCTCAGTATGAGACGCCAAACCACCGCACTCTCCATTTTGTGGTAAATTAAATGCTGAATAGTAGTACGGAAAACTATTGGTTTGATCGCTGTAATCGTGATTTCCCGGTACGGGCCAAAGGGCGGTATTGGGCAATAATTGTTTCCCGTATATATCAAAAAAACGACTTTTATAGTCACCCCGTGAGCCGTACAAATACGCATTATCACCGAGTAGCATCAAGCCATTTATATTGCCGTTACCAGTAAAATTTCGAATAGTTTGAATCAGGTTACTTTGAGCCGGCGTGCCGGTACCGCAATCACCGAGTGCGATCATTCTTATTGGGGCTCCGTTTACATCAGATGGCGTGGTAAATTGAAACTCATCATTTGTAAAAAGAAGCGTGGTACTTAATCCTATAGAATAAGTATAGGTAGTTGATGGGATAAGATCTGAAACAACAAGTTCGTGAAAAGTAGAATTTATACCTGAGTTGTAGATTTTTTCCTCACCGGTTTGCTTATTTTTCAATTTTAAAACTGGCGTAAAAGAATCAGTAGTTTCCCAAACAACTTTTACCGAATTAGGCGTCATTTGTTGCAAATAAGGCAAGATTAAGGGCTCCGTAGACTGAGCTAAAACGGAAAAAATTATAAAATAAGCCGGAAACAGGAAGATAATCCGGCTGTGGTATTTTTTCAACAATGTCATTTCTACTCAAAAATCATCACTCCATCGATACGCCTCTATCAATTTCTGTTCCCCCTCTTTTCCAGGAAAAAAATTCCCATGTTCCATTCCTAAAATAAACTCCTGCTTATTAGTAGTTGATTTTTCACGAATATGCTTAAACAAGTTTTTGTAATTGATTTCACCAGTAGTCGGTTCTTTTCTACCCGGTTCATCTCCTATTTGAAAATACCCGATTTCATCCCAGGCCTGATCCATGTGAAAAGTCATTCGACCTTCATTTTTTTGCATGTGATACATATCAAAAAGAATTTTACATGCCGGACTATTCACCGCTTTACAGATATCAAAAGTCTGATCGGAAAACCTCAAAAACAAATCGGGATTATCAGATAGCGGCTCTAACACCATAGTTAAATTATGTGGCTCAAAAATATCTGCCGCACGTCGTAAAGCATCAACCACGTTGGCCGTTTGAATCCCCATCGGTAAATTTCTTTCAAAATATCCCGGCACCACCGTCATCCATTTGGCATTTACTCTTTTGGCTGTTTCTACTGCTTTCCGGCACGTGTTTAAAAAAGTTTCCTTGAATTCACTTTTACCCGTTGTCAAAGAAATTTTCCAATTATCGCCGCCATCAATCACGAAAACGCCCATTTTCATTCCGGTTGCTGTCATTTGCTTAGCAATTTTTTCCTGATCTTCTTTGCTACGGTTCATCATACCGTTATCCTCCATAGCTTTGAATCCCTGATCGTTCATAAATTTCAGCTGATCGATCAAATCTTCACCTGCGGAATTTTTGAACATGCCAAAATGCGGGGCATACAGTAAATTAAATTCTTTGGCCAATGGTTTGGCAGAAAGGCTTTGAATGGATGCCAGAGAAAATCCGGAAATTCCCAAAACACTTTTCTTTAAAAAATCCCTTCGTTTATTCATTTGCTTAAAAAATTGATAGTTAGGCTTTTATATTTTACTTTAAAATTTATCTAATTCAAGTACTATTTATTCTATTAAATGTACTAGTTTTGTTCCACTATTCAACGCTAAGCCTTATATTCTGTAATTCAACCCAACCTGTTATTTTACAGCTATTACAGAAATTTCAACATTAACATCCTTTGGCAATTTAGCCACCTGAACCGTTTCCCGGGCAGGTGGCTCATTTTTGAAATAGTCTCCATATATTTCGTTTACCTGAGCAAAATCATCCATGTTTTTAAGAAAAATACTTGCCTTTACTACATTCGAATAGTTCATACCCGCCGCCTCCAGAATATAACCCAGATTTTTCATCACTTGTGCAGTTTCCGAATTCAGGGTGCCAAACTGAGCTTCATTCAAGGCAATTTGACCCGAAACATAAAGAGTATCGCCACAAAGTACCGCTTGCGAGTAAGGACCAATCGGTTCGGGAGCTTTATCCGTATATATGATCTGTTTCATTATTTTTATTTCTGATTAATTAGTTTTGTACAAATCTAAAAAAAATATACCCTTGACCAAGGCACTGATCATCTTTATAAAAAACCCGCAGGCCGGAAAAGTAAAAACACGTATTGCGGCCACTCTAGGAAATGAAAAAGCCTTGGAAATTTATGGTAAATTACTGGAAATAACACGAAAAATGGCTTTAAAGATAAACGCGGACAAGCATCTTTTTTATGGGTTATTTATTCCAGAAAAGGACAATTGGAGTGAGAATGATTTTAAAAAAAAGATTCAAAGCCAAAGCCTTGATTTGGGCGTGCGAATGATGGATGCTTTTATGCAAATGAAGAATTTGGGATACGAAAAAGCACTCATAATTGGCAGTGACTGCCCGGATTTGAAACCTGAAATAATTAACGATGCATTCGATAATTTAGCAGAAACTCCTGCGGTAATTGGCCCTGCTCTGGATGGCGGCTATTATTCAATTGGTTTTAATTTTAAAATTTTAGGAGAAAGGGCTAAGCCAATTTTAGAGAATGTATTCTTAAACAAAACCTGGTCGCATGAAAATGTGGCTAAAGAAGCAAAAGCAGCCCTGGCCGAAACCAAAACTGCTTTTCTCGAAATGCCTGCATTAAATGATGCCGACACAGAGGCCGACGTGGCTCATTTACTTTAAATTACTTCTTCATAGCCAATAAAGCTCTTAAATAACCGATGGATTCTGCAAGTCCGGCTTCTGCATGGTCCGCATCTTTTTCATATTCTACCGTTGTAAAACCTGTATAATTTATCTTTTTCAAGGCAGTCAAAACACCCGCCACGTCGATTACACCGCGACCAATTTGGGTTGGTTGGTTAGTCGCTTCATTGCCGTCTACATCCTTGAAATGCATGTCATACATGCGATCTCCATATTTTAAAATTGAGGCAATGGGATCCATACCTAACCTTTGCACATGCCCGATATCGATGCACAAGCCGATTCTTTTATCCAGGTTTTTAATTTTTTCGTAGACTGTTTCAGGTGTTGGGTAAACCTTATCTCCCGGACCATGATTATGTATGGCTACCATTACATTGGTTTCTTTTACCATTTTTTCGGTAAAAGGTAAAAGTTCGTGATTTGGCACTCCGATAATCATTTTTAAGCCGGCAGTTTGGGCATAATAAAAAGCCTTTTCCACCTCAGCTTCGGTCTTCATATAGATAACTCCGGCACCGTACATATTGAGGCCGGCGGCTTTCATTTTAGAAGAAATGGCTTTAAGTTCCTCATCGCTTGATTCCAGCGGCATATGCATACTTTTTAAAGCCACATCCTTGATATCCAGCCTTTGGCAAATATCAATTACCTGATCTAAAGTATATTTTCTTAAGGTATAAGATGCCAAACCAATGGTGAGCGGTTTTGCCGGCAAACTAATGGGCAATGCAAAACTTGATTTCGAAGCCAATGTGGCAAGGCCCAAGCCGGTGATAAATTTTTTTCTTGATATTTTCATATTGCTAGGGTTAAATAAATTTTGTGACTTGATATGAATAAATAAATGTAATTAATATTTTTCATTACTACTTTACCCAAAATGGTTGCGGCGGGTTGAGCCCGAAAAGTTCATCCAAATAATAGGGTCTTCTTACTGTAAGGTTACATCGATCTACATCTTCCTGACCCCCAAATACATAAGCACATGGTTGATACGGGCCATCCATTTTAGTATGCATCAAAGATACTATGGAGCCATCAGAAAAAAGGTCATCCTTGTGACTACGCCCCAATAAGCAATGACCCAACTCGTGAAATACGATGGCTTCTTTGTTTTGTTCTGGCTCGTTATTCCAACAGTCTGGCGTAATATTGATACTTACGGTTCTTTGTATGCTGTTATCACCTTTTTTTTGCGTGCAAAGTCCGCAATATTCAACCGTATTGTCCACAATTATTTTCAGTATCAGGTTTTCCTTTTCCAGATAAACCCCTCTTTTTCCCGCCTCCAGGTAGAATGTATTGAGGTAACGATCCAGAAGTGGATCAATTTCATAAACCGTTATA
>JAHEBN010000197.1 GCA_024645245.1 Jiulongibacter sp.
TGACTCACCGTCTGTTTTTGGTAAGATTCTAGATGAGAAAAAAGGCGGAAGCTTTGATGTAATCGTCGATCAAACGTACCGGATTAGCCAAAAATACATAAATAAAACCAATATTTTGGTTACAGAATTCAATAATGGAGAGAATGCTTTCGAATTTATTGATTTTATGCCAAGGTTTAAATTAGATACCAAGTATCATAATCCGGCCGAAATAGTAAGATATGTAAAGCTATTGAAAGGTAAACCCAAATTCAAGGTTAACTATAACCCCCGGCTTTTATACGCTCAGGAAGAATACATTACCGAGGCAAAAAAAGATTACATCAAAACCAAAACTATTACCGGAGAATACGATTCCGTCTATTTATACTCCTCATTTGATTCGAATGCAATTCTAAACTCGGAAGAGATTACCCTGACCGATAATGCTTTTTTCCTGATCAGTTATTATGAAAAGCTTTTGGTGCAAACTGTTGAGCGGATATACCTGCAAATGCAGCGAACCCGGGTATATTGGCTGGATTGGTGCGAACATACCACTACCTTCAATTTCTACAATAATGAGATTATAAGATCGGCATTGACTTTAAAAATGCTATCCTACGATAAAACGGGTGCTGTATTGGCCGCAATTACCACGTCATTACCCGAAACCATCGGGGAAGTCAGAAACTGGGACTATCGCTTTTGCTGGATTCGAGATGCGAGTATGGTAATAAAGGTTATGTCGGGCTTAGGTCATGCAAGAGTAGCTGAAAAATACCTGGAGTTTATTGTAAAGATAATTCCGAAAAAGGGAGAAATGATGCAAATCATGTATGGCATTGAAGGTCAAAAGGACCTGGAAGAGCATATTCTGGATCATCTGGATGGCTATCAGGGAAGTAAACCTGTGAGGATAGGTAATGCCGCTTTCGAACAAAAACAGAATGACATTTTTGGTATTTTGATGGATGTACTGTACCTGCAGTTTCTCAAATTCAACACATCACTCGTAAATAGCGAAGAGCTATGGACCATTGTAAAAACCACCGTTGATATTGTCGAGTTAAATTGGAGGAAACCAGACAAGGGCATTTGGGAGTTTAGAACAGAAGAAAGGCATTTTACATTTTCTAAATTGCTGTGTTGGGTTGCTATTGACAGAGCGATAAAAATTGCTGATTTGTTACATAAAACGGATAAAAGTCAGATTTGGAAGTCAATAAGAAGCGAGATCGAAAATGACATTTATCTACATGCCTGGAGCGAAGAAAAGCAAGCCTACACCCAGTTTTACGGTTCCCTGGATTTGGATGCCTCTACCCTTTTGATGGAAAATTACGGTTTTCTGGACGCCATGGATCCCCGATACGTGAAAACTGTTCTGGCCACAGAAAAAGACCTTTGTGAAGATGGTTTATTGTATAGGTATAAAAATGACGACGACTTTGGAAAACCTTCATCCTCATTTACCATCTGTAGTTTTTGGTTCATTAATAGTATGTACAAAATCGGTAAGAAAAAAGAATCAAAACGACTTTTGGACCAAATTTTAAGCTATTCAAATCACTTAGGGCTATTCAGCGAAGACATTGACTTCAAAACGAAAAGATTATTAGGGAATTTCCCGCAAGCGTATTCTCACCTGGCTTTAATCGAAGCCGCAATTAATTTTTCAGGAGGTCATTCCGAAGAAAATGAATTATTAGCAGCAATTAAAATAGTGGAAGAAATTTAAGAAATCCCTTATTTCTTTTCTAATCTGATTTTAACGGCATTGGCATGAGCTTGCAGGGATTCTGCCTCGGCCATGGCAATTACTGTTTTACCAATATTTTTCAAGCCTTTTTCTGTTATTTTTTGGAAAGTTATTTTTCTGACAAAACTGTCTACAGATACACCGCTATAGGCTTTGGCATAGCCATTGGTAGGCAGGGTATGATTGGTGCCTGATGCGTAATCACCACAAGATTCCGGTGTTAAATGTCCTATAAAAATAGAGCCGGCGTTTATGATGCTTTCAGCTATTTCTTCGGCATCATCGCTGGCCAGAATCAAATGCTCTGC
Source organism: Jiulongibacter sp. (assembly GCA_024645245.1). Classification (GTDB taxonomy): domain Bacteria; phylum Bacteroidota; class Bacteroidia; order Cytophagales; family Spirosomataceae; genus JAHEBN01. Next base: position 2,050 of record JAHEBN010000197.1, read on the forward strand.
GGCATATTCATTTAATATTTCTATCGCTGTGGCCGAATTATCAACAAAAATAGCCTTTGAATTTTCCAGTGATTTTGAAGCAAATTCCTTTCTGGGCAACTCAATCAACTGGATTTCAAGCTCCTCTTTCGTTCTATCAATTATCGACTGATCTGTGCTTACAAGTAATACCTGGCTATCGGCCCCGTGCTCGGCCTGTGAAAGCAAATCAGAAGCAATAAAGGCAGGGTTTGAGCTGGAATCGGCATAAACGGCCACCTCAGATGGCCCTGCGGGCATATCTATTGCCACTCCTTCTTTACTTACTAACTGTTTGGCAGCAGTTACAAATTGGTTGCCCGGACCAAATATCTTAGAAACCCGGGGAATACTTTCAGTGCCATAGGCCATAGCGGCTATTGCCTGAGCACCACCTATTCGGAAGATCCGGCTTATGCCTACCAATGAAGCGGCATAATAAATAGCCGGATGATTACTGGGTGAGCAAAGTATAATTTCCTTACATCCTGCAATTTGTGCAGGTATTCCCAACATCAACACCGTCGAGAATAAAGGTGCCGTACCTCCCGGAATGTATATACCTACTTTTTCAATACCTACCGATTTTCGCCAGCAACTCACGCCGGCCATGGTTTCTACCTTAACTATGGATGAAACCTGGGTAGCATGAAATTTACTGATGTTTTTATAAGCTTGTTGAATAGCCGCTTTCAATTCATCGGATAATTTTTCTCCCGATTTGTTTATTTCTTCAACCGGAACTTCAAAATCATTGAGTAAAATATTATCAAATTTTAAAGCAAACTCCCGCAGGGCTTCGTCACCCCTTTGTTTTACTGCATTTAATACCGGAATAACCTTCCCCTCAATGTCTTCCATATTGGCGGTTGGTCTTTCTAAAATCTTTACCCAGTCTTTTTTATCCGGATTATTAAAAAATTGCATTACAGAATCATTTTTTCAATTGGTATCACTAAAATCCCTTCCGCACCCGCCTTTCTCATGGCTTCAATATTCTCCCAAAAATCACTTTCCTTAAGCACAGAATGCACTGAGCTCCAGCCTTCTTTAGCCAAAGGCATTACAGTAGGGCTTTTCATACCCGGAATAATGTTTATTATTTCTTCCAACTTATCATTTGGTGCATTCAAAAGTATGTATTTATACGCCTGTGCAGCTTGTACAGCGTTTATCCTGAACAACAATTTTGCAAGCAATTCTTCTTTTGCTGCACTAAGTTTTTTATTGGAAACTAAAACTGCCTCAGACTTAAAGATTACTTCGACTTCTTTTAACCCATTACTTAATAAGGTGCCACCTGAACTCACTATATCGCACACACCTTCTGCCAGGCCAATTCCGGGAGCGATTTCTACCGATCCACTGATTTCATGAATATGTGCCTTAATATTTTTGGATTGGAGGTATTGTCCTAAGAGGTTTGGATAAGAAGTAGCGATGTTTTTACCTTCAAAATAAGTAGCATCCTGGTAATCTATTTCTCTGGGTACAGCCAATGATAGACGACATTTCGAAAAACCCAATTCTTTGATTACTGACACATCCTTGCCGTATTCTACCAAAACATTCTTTCCAACAATGCCCAGATCGGCCACACCGTCTTCTACATAACCCGGAATGTCATCATCACGAAGAAATAAAAATTCCGCATCAAAATTTCTTGCAGGAGACATGAGTTTGCTCTTTCCTACGTCGAATTTAATCCCACATTCTTTAAATAATGCAATGCTATCTTCACTCAAACGGCCTGATTTCTGAATTGCTATCCTCAGGATTTCCTTTTCGGTCATGCTATTAATACTGATTTTTGCTGCAAATGTACTCTTGTAACATGCCTTTTTCAATAAAAATTACATTATTTCAATATATTTCTTTCAAAATATTTTGAAAGTTCAATTATAAGTTTTAAAATTGCCTTACAAGTGCTTACTAATAATACCCTTTAATACGTATGAAATCAAATAATTACTATCAAGCCAAAAACAACCGTGGGTTTATCAGTTCACGTTATGTTACAATTCTTTCCGGTTTATTGATTCTGAGCTTATTCATTTTTTCCTTTGTACGCATGTGATTCAGGGAAACGCTGAAATTATATACCTTTGCATTCAATAATTCATTTATATGACTATTGGAATAATAGGTATGGGAGATATGGGACTTATGTATGCCCGTATTTTTTTAAAAAATGATATTGAAGTCATAGGTTTTGATCAGCCTCAAAAATTGCCTGAATTAAAGCAAGCATTTGATTCAGAATTGATTTCTTTTCCTTCTGATAAATTTGAAATTGGAAGATGTGATTTCGTGCTTTTCAGTGTAGAAACTGCCAAAATATCCGATGTTGTTCAGGAATATGCCCCATTTATAAGAGAAAATGCCATAGTATCTGGTCAAACTTCAGTGAAGACACCTGAAATACTGGCATTTGAAACCTACCTTCCAAAAACCTGCCAAATAATAACAATACATTCTTTACACGGCCCATTAATTAACCCGGAAAATCAAACCCTAATTGTGATCAGGCACAGAGCCGGTAAAGAAGCATTTGATGAAGCATTATCGCTATTGAGCGTTCTTAAATCCAAAATTGAAATTTTACCTGACTATCAGGCACATGATAAAATGATGGCTGATATTCAGGTGGTAACACATATAGGATTTGAAAGCATAGGCACCTCTTTTATGCATCGAAAAATATTCCCTTGGGAAAACCCACTTCACACCAGCGGGCTCGACAACCTGAAAATGTTGCTAACTCTTCGCATTTTCAGTTATAAACACCATGTTTATTCAGGGATGGCCATGTTAAATCCTTATTCGGCAAGTGACGTAAGAGCTTATGCGGAATCTGAAAACAAGATATTTGAATTGATGATTTCCCAGGAAAAAACTGCTTTAGAAAGTTTAATTTACGAAGCCGGTGAAGCAGTTTTTGGTGATCATAAGTCTGAACCTATGCTAAATGACGCTTTAATGAGAGAATATTCTCTTAATCCTTCCATATCGCATAAGCCTAATTCTCATCTCAGCTTATTAAGCATGGTACTTACCTGGAAAAATCTGGGAACAAATCCTTATAAAAATCTTATTTGTCAAACCCCTCCTTTCAAGCTGAGAGTTGGAATGGCTGAATATCTTTTTTTAAACAAGTCTTTATTGCGGGAGTCAATACACACGGCACTTTATGACTTAAGTATTCGTAAAGATGATTTAGCTTTTCATACAGCTGTGCAGGAATGGGCACATATTGTAGAATCAGGTGATTTGAAAGGATACGAACAACACTTTGAAAAAACAAGCCGGTTTTTGGAGCCTCGTTTGCAGGAAGGAAGACTTAAAAGTAATTTATTAATTGAAAGATTGCAGCAATATGAAAATGGTTGATTTATCTTCCTACAATAATAGCTGGTATAAGCCTGGTTCTAAATTAAGAATTTTTCTATGGTTTATTTTTGGCAGGATGTTTGTAAATACTTACTTTCCGGTGCCATTATTTTTTAAAATACTTATAATTAGGCTTTTCGGTGGTACTATTGCCAAAGGAGTAGTTCTAAAACCCAAGCTCAATATCAAATATCCCTGGTTTTTAGAAATTGGTGAAAATTCGTGGATTGGGGAAAAAGTCTGGATTGACAATTTAGCTTTAGTTAAGATTGGAAAAAATGTATGTATATCTCAGGGAGCCATGTTGCTTACTGGGAATCATAACTATAAAAGCTCTAAATTTGATCTGATAACAGCAGGCATTGAATTGAATGATGGCGTTTGGATTGGAGCTCAATCTTTAGTAGGTCCTGGGGTGATTTGTGAAGAAAATTCAATCCTTAGTTTAGGATCTGTTGCCTCTGGTAAGTTGATGGCGAACAAAATTTACCGAGGGAATCCGGCAATAATTGTAAGAAAAAGGGAAATAATTGAATGATTTGACCTTAAAATAAAGTTTTGAGAAACTTCAAATTACTTATTTTTTAGTTGAAATATTAATGGTTAATTTTGGAAACCACAAATTAGATGAAATTCAGTAGTATATGAATTTAACTTTAGAAAGATTAATTGCTGATAATTATTTACAGTTGTTAATATCTTCTTTGCTGTCAATGTATATTACCTGGCGATCAATTCCGGTAATAATTAATATATGCCAAATTCGGGGTATCATGGAAAACCCGATTAAAAGAAGTTCGCACAGTACTCCCACACCTACTTTTGGTGGAGTTGCTATTTTAGCAGGAACAATAATTGGATATATGCTCTGGAATTTTGAAGATGAAGGATCAATACTTCATAAGGTATTTGCGGGTTTGATGATCCTTTTCTTTTTAGGCTTAAAAGATGACCTTTTTGCCTTAGCTCCTTTGAAAAAGTTGGGTTCTCAGGTGATTGCTTCTACACTTGTGGTGGTTGGCAGTGATTTACGAATTACTACTTTCTTCGGGATTTTTGGAATTTACGATATTCCCTATTTTGTAAGTATTGCTTTTACTATTTTCCTATTTGTAGCATTAATAAACTCTTTTAATCTTATTGATGGAATAGATGGTCTTGCCGGTGGAATAGGAATGATATCTAGCGGTGTGCTGGGTATCTGGTATATGAACAATGAATATTGGTCTTTGGCAGCCTTAGGAATAACACTTGCGTCGGCATTGCTTGGTTTTCTCAGATACAATTTTTCGAAGGTAAATAAGATTTTTATGGGAGATACAGGTTCACTTATTGTGGGTTACCTGGTTACCATTCTTGCAGTAAAGTTTGTTGCAATCAATCAATCTTATAATTTTTCGCCCGGAAATCATTTTGTGAGTGCTCCTGTTTTAGCAATTGTTTTGTTGAAT
>JAHEBN010000046.1 GCA_024645245.1 Jiulongibacter sp.
AATTAGTATTAGGTGGTTATAAACCAGAGATGTCTGGAGCCTATTATCCTGCAACGATCCTAACTAATGTAAAACCAGGAATGCCAGCTTATCAAGAAGAGCTTTTTGGCCCGGTTGCAAGTGTAATTCTGGCTAAAGATACTGAAGAGGCCATACGGATAGCCAATGACTCTGATTTTGGTCTCGGTTCTTGTGTTTTTACACAGAATATAGCCTTAGGAGAAAATATTGCCCTGAATGAACTGGAAGCAGGTTCATGTTTTGTAAATCATTTCGTAAAATCTGATCCACGACTTCCTTTTGGTGGTATAAAAAGAAGTGGATTTGGAAGAGAATTATCTTCACATGGCATTCGTGAATTTGTGAATATTAAGACGGTATATATTGCTTAAACTCTTTATTTTAAGGTTTCTGAGAGTTTAAATTATGCCGACTATTCACGATAGTTTAAAAAAATGAATTGTCGCCCCAAACCGTTACTTTGAATGAGCAGCCAGCCACTGCATGATATTTACATTCACGCCATTTACTTTTACCGGATTTCCATCAAAATCGAGGTGGCATTCGTTATCATGCAAATACACCCATGACCAGTGACCATTATAGCGGTAATTTTCACCTCCAAAAACACCGGTAATATCAGTGACATGGTTATAAAAGCTGAAGTGTAAATCAGGTGCTCCGGCAGCTTTTAATCTGTTATATACGGGTACAACTGTTTTATCTGGTACCGTTGTTTGATCGTCTTTTGAATGTACAAACCAAATGGGAACATTTTTAATGCTTTTTATTTGCTCATCACTGATAAATTCGGATTGATAGGCTAATGAACTGATATAAGCTGCAGCAAAATAATCTGGTTGCTTTAATAAAAGCTTTAAGGTCATATAGCCACCATTTGAACACCCACCCAGGTAAATTCGATTGCCATCAATACCCGGATTTTTACTCACAAAATCTTTAATTTGGGCCATAAGAGCTTCATTATAAATGTCTTCTGTTCCCCCGGAAGTATAACCCCCTTCAGAGCTGTTCATCCAGAATGTGGGAGCCTGCGGCACTAGCACATAAGCACCGTCAAAAATGGATTGCATTTCTTCCGAAACGTAGTTAACCACTTTATTACCAATAGCTGCAATGGATGGATCTGTCCCTCCTTCGCCGCCACCATGAAGCCAGATTAATAGAGGAGCCTTTGCTTTTCTATTAGGTGGAGTATAGGCTGCATAAGAAAGGCTAATCTTATCGTTGTATTTAAATTTCCCACTCAGATCAAATTTATCTAATAAAGGTCTTGTTCTCCCGATTTCCTGATCCCAAACCTGACCGGTTTTAGAATTCTTAATATTTAGTTTATAATCTATCCACTTATTTCCACCATTTCCCCGGAAATATTGAATAGGGGAGCTCAGGGGCATAAAAGGAGCTACCGCCAGAATAAGTGTTACATGTTTTCCTTCTTTTAAGGCATTTCCCTCACTATCTGATACATAGGCTCGCCAAACCTCTCTGTTTCCGGAAGATTGAGCCGCAGGTATTTCTCCAATAGTTGAACTTCGCGATACCGTAACTGTAAAATCTTCGGCGTTTGCGGATGAAACCATTTCTGGCATCGAAAGAATGGTTTTGCTTACTCCCGGGCCCCAATCAAATCCTTCAATAATTAAACGATATTCACCAGAAGCAATCAGCGGGATAGCAGTAACATTCAAAAATGAGAAAAGCAATAAAATGAGACTTAAAACAGGTGTTTTTTTCATTTTCGATAGGGTAGTTTATTGCACGAACTTAAATAACTTATCTCATAAATGTGTGCGATTTCGATAATTAAGCTTTTATTATCGATGTATCGTGACCTTAGAGTGATTTCTAAATAAATCCGGAATATCCCAATCGATACAAATCGGGTAAATTGCTTTAAATAATTAGGGTTTTTAAAACAGAAAATGATGAAATCTAGGAATATTTGGGAAACTGATCAAAACCCGGCTTACGCTTTTCTAAAAATGCATCTCGACCTTCTTTGGCTTCATCGGTCATATAACCCAATCGCGTAGCTTCTCCTGCAAAAATTTGCTGCCCCACTAAGCCATCGTCAATCATATTGAATGCATATTTCAACATCCGGATGGCCATCGGGCTTTTTTTCAGAATCATTTGTGCCCATTCATATGCCGTTTGCTCCAATGTTTCATGTGGAACCACCGCATTTACCATACCCATTTCAAAAGCCTCTTGAGCGGAATAACTTTTGCCCAAAAAGAATATTTCACGAGCTCTTTTTTGTCCTATTTGTCTTGCTAAATAGGCCGAACCATAGCCAGCATCGTAACTGGCTACATTGGCATCCGTTTGTTTAAAAATGGCATGCTCTTCGCTGGCTAAAGTCATATCGCACACCACATGTAAACTATGCCCACCACCAACTGCCCAACCAGGCACTACGGCAATTACCGGCTTGCTCATAAATCGGATTTGCCGCTGCACATCCAGAATATTTAGTCTTCCCACTCCGTATTCGTCTTTATAGCCATCTTTACCCCGAGCATTCTGATCGCCACCACTGCAAAAAGCCCAGCCGCCATCTTTTGCCGAAGGTCCTTCTCCCGAAAGCAAAACCACACCTATAGTGCCATCATTTCGGGCGTCTTCAAAAGCATCTATAAGTTCAAATGTGGTTTTAGGACGAAATGCATTACGAACTTCAGGTCGATTAAAAGCTATTCGGGCTACACCATCTGCTTTTTTATAAGTAATATCTTCGTAGGTTTTAGCAATTTGCCAGTTGATCTCAGACATATTTTCGATTTGTTTGAAAGCGAAATTACACAGCCTTGCGAAGACAAAAAAATATCACAAACTTTATAAGAATTTTAACCCTAACAAAATGACTTACGACGCCATAATTATTGGAGCTGGCTATGCCGGATTGACCGCAGCAGCGGCATTAAAAGAATCGGGGAAAAACATAAAGGTACTCGAAGCCAGAGATCGGGTAGGGGGCAGGGTTTATACAAAGACGCTTCAAAATGGCTCCTATGTGGATTTGGGCGGTGCTTGGGTTGGGCCAGGTCAGGACCACTTTTACAAACTTATTCGCGAAACAGGGAATGAGACATTCAAAACGTATGAGGAAGGGAAAAGTATGATGTGGTTTGGCGACAAAGTAAAGGCATATAAAGGATTAATACCGCCTCTACCTATCGGGCCATTACTCAGTCTTGATTTTGCTATCAAAAAAATCAACAAACTTTCAAAAACCATAAATTTGGAAAAACCATGGGAAAGCCCCAATGCCGCTGAGTGGGATGCCATGACCTTACAAACCTGGATGAACCGGCAAATGCGTTTCCAAAAATCAAGGGACTTATTTAAAATAGCTGCAGAAGCGATTTGGGCGGCAGATCCAAATGAGTTTTCATTTTTACACGCCTTGTTTTATACCAAATCAGGTGTAAGCCTGGATGTTCTGATGAACGTGGGAGGCGGTGCACAGGAGGAGCGAATACTAGGAGGTGCACAGCAGCCAGCCTTGAAAATAGCAGAGAGGCTGATGAGCGAAATCAAACTCAATTCAGCAGTAAATACCATTAAACAAACAGAAGAAATGGTTACTGTCTCAGGGAATGGTTTTACCTATTCGGCTAAAAAAATTATTGTTGCTTTGCCACCAAGTATGATTGGTAAAATTCAATTTGACCCACCGCTTCCGGCGAATAAACAACAATTGATTCAAAGAATGCCAATGGGTACCGTAACAAAGACTTATGCTATTTATCCCAAACCATTCTGGCGGGAAAAAGGACTTAATGGCTTGGCTGCCACGAATAATGGGTATACAACAGTTACTTTCGACAATTCACCAAAAGATGGAAGTAAAGGAATTTTAATGGGTTTTGTACTGGCAAATCAAGCGAAGGCCTTTGCCAATCTATCCGAACCGGAACGAAAGGAATCCATATTGAGCTCTTTCGTGAAAATGTTTGGGAATGAAGCTGCAAATCCGGAAATGTATTTGGACCACAGCTGGGCAGAAGAAGAATATACAGGCGGGTGCTATGCGGGATTAATGACAACCGGTGCATGGACTAGTCTGGGGGAAGCTTTAAGAAAACCTTGTGGTAATATTCATTGGGCAGGCACAGAAACAGCAACGGAATGGAATGGTTACATTGATGGGGCAATACAATCGGGCGAAAGGGTTGCTCGGGAGGTTCTTGGTTAGTTATCCATAAAAATTTATAAGAAAATAAAAGCGGATTTATCATTGGCCATTATTAATCCTGAAGAAATGAAAAATTCAATCGAAGACATTGTACAAAAACTATCCTCTTTTCCAGAAAGGGCCTGCTCGGGTAAATACGCTCCGGATGTGCTTAATTATTTATGTTCCTTATTTCCTGATAAAGATTTACAAACACAAACCTTTAAAACCCCAAAAAACTACCTGGTAATTGTCTTGTGGCTAATTTTGGGTGTTGTATCCGGTGTTTTTGCCTGCTTTTATTTTCCGCTTGCCGGGTTTAGTATAACGGCGTTTTTTGGTATTTCGGCATTGCTTTATTTCAATTGGTATCCTTCGCCGGTTACAGGTTTTCCCCCACAAGCTCAATCACACAACCTGATTATTTCAGAAGAAAAAAAGCAGAATGCGAAGTATGACATAATACTTATGGCTCACTGGGATACGGCACCTGTTTCTCTGTTTTATCACCCCAAAATGGTGGCGAACTTCCGGAGCTCTTTAAGAATTAACCTGATAATTATTTCGTTGGCTATGCTTCTTACTTTTGCCAGGTTCTTCTTTTCAGAGAATTTAATTCTTGATATTTCACTCATTTTGATAGCATTGTATTTCATTATTCAATTGTTTCTGGCCTCATTTGATTTTTTCAGATATGGCTATTCAAACGGAGCATCAGACAATGCCACAGGAATAGCGGCAGCAGTACAAACGGCTCGTAATTGTTGGTCAGAATCCAATTTGAATAGTAATGTGGAATTAGTTTTAACAGGTGCTGAAGAGGTAGGAATGATAGGTTCAAAGGCCTATTTCAGGAAAAATGCTGCCCGGTTTACAAATAATACTTTGTTGATAAATTTTGACACCTTAGGCTCCGGAGATTTGAAAATTATTACAAAAACAGGAAGCTGGGGTAATATTGTGTATAAAAATATACTGACCGAAACAGCGGATTACCTTGTGAAAAACAAGACAGATTTAAGTCATATTTCTACCGGTGAATGGCATACTGCCGATTTTGACTCCGTATGGTTTAATAGGGCCCTTATACCCACTATTACCTTGGCTGCATTAGATTCAGATGGCCGTATGCCTAATATTCATAGAGAAACCGATACCTTAGATAATGTTAATTTTAAACCCGTGTACGATGCTATTTTATTGGCCAGCACAATTATTAAGAAAATCACCCATGTATAAACTTATAGTACAGCTTTTGTTATTGTTGATGTCTTGCAAAAACAATACACAGGAAAATGCAGGTAATGATAGCACGATAATAAACCTGGATATAGATACCGGATTTATAGAAACTGCGGATAGTCTATTTGGTGGAAATGTTTTGAAACAGGAAGAGTTTAATTTTCTGTCGCAAAACCTGATAATACCAGACACCATTCTTTCAGAAACACAAGGAATTTCTTATTTCAAATTGATAGATTCTCTAAAGTCTTATGGCTTGTATGAGAGCTATTTAGAAAACATAGATTTGGGAATGATAAAAGAAGCTACAGCCTTTGGTTGTGATACTTTATATCAGGAAAATGGGGAAGAATATGTGCTGTGGGGTATAAGATATAGCTCTTTTGAAGCATGTCCTTTTTACTTTGGAACGGATATTTATATTACAAAAATTAAGGATAAAAAAGTGCTTTTTACTGTCTTGGCAGGCCAAAAGTTCGGAGCCGGAGATGCCCCGATGAGTTATAAAAGTACCTTAACAGCAAATATTAATGACAAACTAATAGCGTATAGCTATTCTTCTCAATTAATTGAAATGAGTGAAATATCAAACGAGGAAGAAATAAGTGAAAGCCAGCAAAAAGATTTTCATTTTGACTTAAATGCCGGTAAAACGAAGTAAGTTTATCTCATCGGTTGAGCTTTTAAAGTATCTGCCAATGCTGAGAAACTGCTGGTAGCCGATAGGCCAAAGAAACCTATTGCCTTTTTCGTACTAGCCGAATTCAGGTTTACAATATTTGTTGGAATATTAGCAGGTGGAGTTGAAAAAATACCTCCATTACTAGACTCCTGCCTTACCTGAAGTAAATAATAGTAAGCATCAGGTGTAATTGACCATAACTCAACATGTACCAAATCATTTTGGACATATAGCCCATCATTTATGGATTGACGAACGGGCAAAATAAAAAGTAGTCCGTCGGACTTTGAACCCGGCGAAAAACCCGCATCGTATGCCAATGAGATTTGTGAAGGTTTGTTTAAAAGTTTATTGTTTTTTGTAGTTCTTATCCAATATGTATCTCCTTCACCTACAGGGTCTTTAGCATAAAACTGAGCAAACATGCCCTCTTGTGGACTGTCATCGGTGGGTGCAAAAGGAAATTTAAAATTTTCGAAGCCAATGGAATCGATTCCCGGTACTCGCATCAATTGAGAGATTGCATAATACTCTTCGCCTTGATATTTAATATAAAGAGCATACCTTTTGCCTTGTCTTAGAAAACTAATGTCTGTGTGTGGAAGAATGTATTCTCCACTGTTGTTAAAATCGATAAACGGATGTGCTGTACTGTCTTCTTCAAAAAGAATGACTTGGGCATTCAATGCGGGGTTGGGATCGCTATTATCAAAATAGGGCTGAGATAGCGTTAATTTTATTTTTTGATCCTCAGGTTTATCAGTAAGCCAACCGTCTACAACCAATTGCTCAACACCGTCTTTTAAATCGAGCGTAATTACGTCCTCGCACGACCATAGAAAAGGTAAAAAAAGGATTACAAGAATGTTTTTATATCTTAAATTCATCAGTTTAAAAATTAAAATTGTAAGTCACAGCAGGTAAAATAGAAGCAAAAACGGAATATTTGACAGCTTCGGTAAGAGCTGGATTATCCTCATTTTGACGAACATATACAGAGAAAGGATTTCTACGGTTGTAAACATTGTAAATGGAAAAAACCCATTCGCTTTCGCCTCGTTTAAAAAAGGCATGTTTGTTTTTCCTGGTTGCAGCAAGATCTAAACGATGGGAATCAGGTATGCGGTAAGTATTACGATTATCAAAGTAATTATGGGGAAGGGCGATTCCTTGCCACAAAAACTTGTTTGTCGGGAAACTTGCCGGTGTACCTGTACTGTAGGTAAACGTACCGGAGAAGGTCCATTTTTTGCCCGTTTCTAAAATGCTCACCAACGAAATGTTATGGGTTTTATCTATCCGTGAGGGAAACCAATCGTTATTGTTTAATCCTTCTACCAATCTTTCAGTACGACTTAGTGTATAACTTAGCCAGCCATTTAATTTGCCTTTGTTTCTTTTCACAAAAAACTCTGCCCCATATGCCCGGCCTTTTCCACGTAGTAAATCGGCTTCTACGGCCGGGTTTAGCAAAAGATCGGCATTTCTTACGTAATCAATCTGGTTTTGTAATTTCTTATAGTAAAGTTCAATGGAGGCTTCAAATTCGTTGTCCGCAAAATTTTGAAAATACCCCAATGCTACCTGATTAGCAATCTGGGGTTTAATGTTATTACTGCTCGGTGTCCAGACATCTAGGGGTGAAGAGGCGGTGGTATTGGAGAGTAAGTGAATGTATTGAGCAAGGCGGTTGTAACTTAATTTTAAGGAATTGCTTGCTCCAAGGTTCATATTCGCCGAAAAACGAGGCTCCCAGTTCCCATAAGTTTGTATTTTTTCGCCTTTATCGTATGATATTACTTCTGTAACATCTTTTCTTTCTCCAGGTATCGCACTTTTTTCATCTAATATATAGGCTACCCCTTTACCTAAATACCGGTAGTTAGAATAACGTAAACCATATTGCAAACTTAATTTATTGTTGATTTTTTGTTCGTTACTTATGTACAGGGCATTTTCAACAGCATATTTACTATCTAAACCAATACTTCTGGATTCGCCACCGGAGGTAGCTGTAGCCTGACCGGGATTAAACGTGTAATAAATAGCTTGTCCGCCGAATGACAGCGTGTTCTTTGTATTTAAGTAGTAGTTAAAATCCGGCTTTATACTGTAATTAACAATATTTGAATTCCAACGGAATGAGTCCTGGTTGTTTTCTTTTTTTAGATCAGAATCAAGAGAATAGTCATAATTGCTATAAAATACAGTGGTGTTAAGAAACAGTTTTTGATTAAAAACATGGTTCCATCTAAAAGAAGTGGTGGAGTTTCCCCAATTAAATCCAAAATCGGCACCAAAAACATCTCGCCCGAAATAACCAGAAAGAAAAATGGTGTTTTTATCATTTACTTTATAGTTACCCTTGGCGGTTAAATCGTAAAAATAAAACCGGGAACCCTTAAGCGTCTCGTTTAAAAAGGGTTTCGCTAAAACATCGATATAAGACCTACGCAAGGCTACAATAAAAGAGCCTTTATTCTGTAAGAAAGGTCTTTCATACGAAAATCGCGAAAAAATGGAACCGATTCCGCCGGAAAATGAAGATTTTTTGGAGTTGCCTTCTTTCATTCTTACATCCAGAATAGAGGAAACACGACCGCCGTAGTTTGCCGGAATTCCACCTTTAATTAACTTGACGTCTTTCACTGCATCTGGATTAAAAACAGAGAAAAAACCAAATAAGTGGGAAGAATTATAGACCGGTGCTTCATCGAGCAAAACGAGGTTTTGATCAATCCCACCACCACGCACATTGAATCCCGAGGCTCCTTCCCCTACTGTAGAAACACCCGGCAAAAACTGTATACTTCGTATAAGATCTACCTCACCCAGAAAAGCCGGCATTTTTTTAATGGTTTTCATTTCCACTTTATTCACCGACATTTCTATACTTTTTACATTGGCATCTTCTCGTTCGGCTTTTACTACCACTTCTTGAAGTATTGCTTCAGACTCCCCCATTTCAAAATCAAGAGAACGGTCCGAATCAAGAAAAATGTTTTTCACAAGTGGTTTGTAACCAATATAGCTTAATTGAAATTCATAATTTCCGGAAGGTAAGGTTAGGGAATAAAAGCCATAGGAATTGGTTTGTGTCCCGGTTTTTAATTCTTTGATGTAAATAGTAACACCAATCATGCCTTCACCATTGGCAGCATCACGAACATAGCCACTTATTGAATGATTTTCCTGTGTATGTGCACAAAACGAAATAAAGATCATGATCATAAAGATTGATCTTATAAAATATTTCATAAATTTAGGTTTACAGCTTGTTACATAATTGAGAACGTAAAAAAACAGCAAGGTGTTTGAAACTGAATCAATAATTTGCTGAAAGGAAATTATGCTGCTAGAATGGAGGCAAAAGCAATTATTAAAAAATTTTAAATTCAAGCACCACAAAATTAAATATTATTACCTTTGTGTCAGAAATTGAAACCTTAATCACGCTAATTATTTAACCAAATGGCAGTCATTTCTCAAATTATTCGCGAACCTATTGCTTACGAAAAAATACCAACACGGATTTTTGCAGATCCTAAAAAGGCCTCGGCTGCTGTTGCCAAAGAAATAGCAGATTTGATCCGGAAAAAGCAAAAAGAAGGGAAAAAAGCCATTCTCGGACTGGCCACAGGATCTTCACCGAAAACTGTTTATGCAGAACTAATCCGTATGCATAGGGAGGACGACCTGAGTTTTCACAACGTGATCACTTTCAATCTGGATGAATACTATCCCATGAAACCTGATGCTGTTCAAAGCTACTGGCGATTCATGAAAGAGCAGCTTTTTGATCATGTCGATATCCCTCAAGGCAATTATCATGTTCCGGATGGTACTATAAAAGCAAATAAGATTGCTGATCACTGCCATCAATACGAGCAAATGATCGATGATTTGGGTGGATTAGATTTTCAATTATTAGGAATCGGAGGTAACGGACATATCGGTTTTAATGAACCGGGTTCACTGGTAAACTCCAAAACCAGATTGATGATGCTGGATCATTCTACCAGAGCGGCAGCTACTATGGATTTTGGGGGAGAGTTAACTAAAGTTCCCAAAAAAGCCATCACGATGGGGATATCTAAAATTCTCCAGGCTAAAAGAGTTGTTCTGCTTGCCTGGGGTGAAAGGAAAGCACCTGTAATTGCTGACGCTGTAGAAGGGTCCGTTTCTGAACATAACCCCTCTTCCTATTTGCAGGGCCACCCGAATGTGCTTTTTGTGGTTGATGAATCAGCCGCTTCTGGTTTAAAAAGAATGAAAACCCCTTGGCTGGTGGAAGATGTGGAATGGGATAATGCCATGACCAAAAAAGGTGTTACCAATCTGGCACTTACTCTTAATAAACCGGTTCTAAAACTTACTAATAAAGACTACAACGATAACGGTTTAAGTGACCTGCTGGCAAGATACGGACAGGCATATGATATCAATATTGAAATATTTAACCAATTACAACACACCATTACCGGTTGGCCGGGCGGAAAACCAAACGCCGACGATACCCACAGACCCGAACGTAAATTACCTGAGAAAAAACGTTGCCTGATTTTTAGTCCACATCCGGATGATGATATTATTTCAATGGGAGGCACATTCCAACGTTTAGTGGATCAGGGTCATGAAGTACATGTGGCTTATCAAACATCCGGAAATATTGCTGTGGCAGATGATGAAGCCTTGCGTTTTATAGAGTTTGTGGTTGATTATAATCAAAAATTCAATGTGGATAGTAAATCAACAATATCAGTTTTTGCAAAAGCCAGACATTTTATTACTAGCAAATCAGATTCGGAACTTGATTCGGAGGATGTAAGAAATGTAAAAGGACTGATACGTAGGGGTGAAGCCAAATCAACCTGTAGGTTTGTTGGAATTCCTGATGGAAATGCCCATTTTCTCGATATGCCATTTTATGAAACCGGTCAGGTACAGAAAAAACCAATTGGAAAACAGGATGTGAAACTCGTGGCTGATCTGATCGACAAAATTAAACCACACCAGATATACGCAGCCGGCGACCTGGCCGATCCACATGGTACACATAAGGTTTGTTTAGATGCAATTTTTGCAGCCATTGAGCAATTGAAACATAACAACTTTATGAAAGATTGTTGGGTGTGGTTATACCGTGGTGCCTGGGCCGAATGGGACATCCACGAAATCGAAATGGCTGTACCTATGAGTCCGGATCAAGTCCTGCAAAAAAGATTGGGAATCTTTAAACACCAGTCACAAAAAGATGGTGTTGTATTCCAGGGAATGGACTCCAGGGAGTTTTGGCAACGTGCAGAAGAACGAAATCAGACTACTGCAGAGCTTTATAATAAGCTTGGTCTTGCAGAATATGAAGCCATGGAGGCCTTTGTAAGATATAAATTTGGTTAGATTAGGAAAAAAATCACTCGAAATAGTAACCGTAAAATAAAAAAAGGTTTATATTTGAGTGAATTTATAGTACTTATCCCACTTAAATTATAACTTTCTTTATAGTTGGTACGTTATTTGTGTATCGTCTATTAAATGTTTCCTGATAATTTAAGTGCATCTGACCAAAATGAAAAAAGCAAATGTATTCATGATTGTACAATGGCTTATTTTTATGCCATTGATTTTACCCTTAGGCATTATAACTGGTGCTTTTGAAGGGGTAAAGAAAATTTTTTATCAAGCAGCGGATGATATCTTTGATAAAGAAGTTGCAAGGGTGGACTAATGTAAAAAGTTGATAGTGTCAACCTTAATGTCTTCCTTATCCAATTCTAAAAACTCCTCCCAAAAGGCGTTTTCAGGCACTGCTGCTTTGCATAATATTGGTTCCTTCTTCACGGGATGAATAAAATAAACCCTTCGGGCATGAAGGTTTATCGAAGCGTCAGGGTTTGGGCGATCAAAACCATATTTTAAATCTCCACGTATCGGGCAGCCCATAGACGCTAATTGAACACGTATCTGATGTGGTCTTCCTGTAATCGGCTCAACTTCTATCAAATGGTATTTATTTAATGTGCCGATATATCGGTAATTCAATTCAGCTTTTTGAGATCCGGGCACTTCGTTGTCGTATGCCGTTACTTTATTGGTATCTGTATTTTTTACCAGCCAATGAGTAAGTTTCCCCTTTTTGGTGGCCGGAATTCTGCGGGTAATGGCCCAATAGGTTTTCTGAATGTTTCTTTTTTTGAAAATTTCATTCATTCTTTCCAAGGCTTTAGACGTGCGGGCAAAGATCACCAGGCCACTCACGGGTCGGTCGAGGCGATGTATCGTTCCCAAAAACACCTCACCGGGTTTATTGTATTTATCTCTCAGGTATTCTTTCACATAATCTTCCAAGGTCTTGTCCCGGGTAATATCAGCGTGAACAATTACCCCCACGGCTTTATTAACAATTATGAGGTGATTGTCTTCATATATTACATGAAAAGGCTTTTTTCTTATTTTCTTTTCCATCTTTTTTCTGATTATGGCTAAAAACCAATTTTAAATATATTGATTGGCTAATTTTCTGGTTTCTGCATCTGTTTGTACATAGTCTTCTAAAACGGGTTTCTGTATAAACGAAACCGTATTCATACATTTTTCAATAATATCCGACATTTCCAGAAAACCCACTTGGTCTTTAAGGAACGCATCCACCGCAATTTCGTTCGCGGCGTTTACGATACAGGCCATATTTCCACCTTTGGCCAAGGCTTCAAAAGCAAACCCCAGGTTTCTAAAGGTATCCAAATCGGGCTTTTCAAAAGTTAAAGAGGGGTAATCGGTAAAATTAAATCGCGGAAAGTCTGATTTTAGTCTATGTGGAAAACCAAGAGCATATTGAATCGGTAGTTTCATGTCCGGAAGTCCCATTTGAGCTTTTATACTTCCATCTTCAAATTGTACCATCGAATGTATGATACTTTGAGGATGTACAATTACATCTATTTGTTCGGCTTTCAGGTCGAAAAGCCATTTGGCTTCAATAACTTCCAAACCCTTATTCATCAATGAGGCCGAATCGATGGTGATTTTGGCCCCCATATCCCAATTTGGGTGCTTCAATGCCTGTTCTTTCTTCACTGTTTTCAAAAAATCCAGATCTTTACCGCGGAAAGGCCCGCCGCTAGCCGTAAGAATAATTTTTTCAATTGGGTTTATATCCTCACCAACCAAACACTGGAAAATAGCCGAATGCTCGGAATCAACAGGTAAAATGTCGACCCGGTTTTCCAGAGCAATTTGAGTTATCAATTCACCGGCTACCACAAGGGTTTCTTTATTAGCCAAAGCAATTTGTTTTTTTGCTTTTATAGCTCTAATGGTTGGTAAAAGGCCCACATAGCCCACCAAAGCGGTGAGCACCAGGTGAATACTATCACTTTCTACCACACCGCCCAAAGCCTTTTCGCCTGCATATACTTTGATATTCAGGGGATCAAGAGCTGCAAAAACCTTGTCATAAAGAGCTTCATTGGTGATTACCACAGCATTAGGCTGAAATTTGGCTGCTTGCTCAATCAATAAATCGGCATTATTCTGTGCGGTAAGTACCTCTACCTGAAAAAGATCCGAATTTGCTTCAATAACTTCCAATGCCTGGGTGCCTATAGAACCCGTAGAACCCAAAATGGCAATATTCTTTTTTGACATGCTTTACAATTTGAATGCAAAGGTCTGAAAAAGCAGGCATACATGATAGTGAAAAGATGGAATATCGAAGATTCAATGTTTGGCGGAAAATAAACCCCCTAAAAACTCCAGGTATTCTTATCCCTATTATAGGGCTCAAAGGAGAATTTAAACCCACTTCGGAATCCGTCTTTGTTGGATTGGGAAATTACGTAATAAGTGCCGATTCGAAAGCGGGTTTTGCCCATTTTAAACACCCGGTTCAGACCCATATAGAGCTCGTTGTATTGGTAGTTTTTTTCGGGTACATATAGAATGCCGGCTCCAGCCACTTCCCGTATTCCGGTTTTATTTAATAAGGGTATTTTGCTGGTAAGAAAACCATTAAATTGATGCTCGTAATGCGACTCGAAAAACCAGTTGAAGGTGCTAAAGGTCTTGGGAATTAACTGATAGGTGTACATATTTGGCGATAGCCACCACCTGTCGCCTCCCCGTTGGTACTGGTAATCCATAGGTGCCAGGCGGGTGGTATCCAGAAACTTGCCTATGCCCATCCGGTATTGAGAAGTACCCAGAATGCCCACATTGAAGCTTTGTGCAATATTAAATTCAGTATAGGTAAATGCTTTTTTCAGGCCATCTGTTCCTTGAAATGCCTGACTAAGCCGCCAGCTGAAAGTTGGGAATTTGGAACCCAAAACTATCTTTTCGTTTGGTTCGCTCAGGTATTGCTGTTTCGGCGTATAATCTATCCGAAAATTAAATTTGACTATTTTACTCGTGGGAAATTTGATAGCAGAGTTATTTTGGAAAATTTCATCCCCCAATTTTGAAAATTGAAAATCACCGAAATCTTCCCGTTTATTGAATCGCACTTCGGAATTCAGGTAAAAACCGTTGAAAAGCTCTGTTCTGTGGCTTAATCCCGCTCCGGTATTGATGTAAAAATTGTTTCTTCTAGCCAAATCGGCAATCGTGGCCTGCCCGTTGATTACGTCAAAGCCCTGGCCGATATTGAAGGAAAGGCTGGATTGCCGGATGGGGTTGTAATAATAAGTACCGGATAAATTTCCAAGTAGATCTTTGTTGGTAAATCCATAATTGAGGTACGGCGTTATACGTATGTACTGTCTGTTTTCATACCTTTTGTAATAGCCGAGTTTGTACTGCACTCGCCAGCCGCCAATCGCCAGTGGGTTAATCAGCGAAGGTAGCGAACCAAACTCCCAGTTGTTTTTCTTTGCCCGGTTGATGTGTCCCACTCCCTGCCAGGCAATTTTCAGGAAGGTGATTTTATTGTAAACAGCATCGATAGAGTCCAGGTATTCTTTCGAGTTTAGCCGGATTTCTTCCAGCTCTTTAGCTTTTAGAAATACCCTTTCTGACTCTAAAAGTGGAATTGGGCGTATTGTCTCCCAAAAACTACTGTTTTTTTTATAGGCATCTTTGGTGGTGAGGCCTATTTCCGGGCCGAAAAAATTTTTGGCGTAAGTACTGTCAAACACAAAGTTTTTATGCAGTATTTTAGCATTGCCGGTGTAGGTTATAGAGCCTTCTTTTGTTTTCCACTCAAAATGTTCTTTTGTAATTATCCTTCTGTTTTCAACAGTTTCGTATTCTTGCTGAAAAGAAAAACTGCCATATTCTATCAGTAACTTTTTGGGTACTTTTAAATCAACCTTTTTGATTGCCCAGATGCCATCTTCTACTTCCACTTCTCCCTCGTATAATGCGTTGCCCAGGTCTTTGGGTTTTACCTCTATGCGGTAGATCAATCGCTCGCCGTTGTAATAACTACCCAGTAGAGAGAATTTGTATGAAATGTATCCAACAGTACTAAAAGGTGAAACGAAGGCGTTTTGACCTAGTTTTTTAATAGTTTGTAAATTTTGGTATAAATCGAAGGTGCCATCGCTCAGGCTGGTGTAAAATAGATTTCGAATGTCTCCGGTTTTTTTAACAGCTGTTCTTTCTTCTTTTAATTTGTCTGGAGCAGCTTCATATCGCTGTATAGAAGCTTCAAAATAATTGAGTTTAGGTATGGAATCGTTTCTGAACGGATCGTTCTCTTCCTCTTTTTTAGGGGGTTTGGCATTTTGGATTTCTTCAGAAGACTTTACATATGTGAGGCAGGAAAGGTTTTGATATTGATTTTGCCACTTTTCTTTGTTTTCGATTACATTCCGGATGATCTCGTAACTGAAATCGTGTTTTTTGTTCTTAATTACCACTTCACTCAAGAGTTTCTGGTCCGGTTTCAGAAAGAAATTGTGCGTTTGGTTTTCCGAAATCACTATCTCTACCGATTCGGAAATATACCCCAGATAGGATGCGGAAATACGATGTAAACCCTGCTCTAGTTTTAATTCGTATTGACCTTCGGCGTTGGTTTGTGTGCCTGTAAGTAAATTATATACACGAATACTGGCACCGGGCAAAATTTGATTTTCGGAATTATAGACATAGCCCCTTAGCAAAAAGTAGTTTTGTGATATGCCGGAGAAGGAGGTTAAACCTATACAGAGTAATAGTAATGTTTTTTTCAAATAGATCGGTTGTTTGACTTACATCGCAGCATTTTGCAAATATGATTATTCCCGGTTCTTAAAAAAACTTAAAAGGGAGCTTTCGGGCAACTTAATCTATCATTCCAAAGCAAGCGTATAAATTTTGCCGTCAAAGGCACAGATGTATATCTCGTTTTTTTCATCCACACCGAAAGCGGCAATGTTTTGATCCTGATCAAGCAGGAGCTCATTGGAGAATTTCCCTTCGGTATCTTCTGTAATGGCATATATTCTACCCGATACATAGTCTGCGAAAATGTATTTGCCTTTTAAAGTGGGAATTTTTGTGCCACGATATACATGACCTCCTGTTATGGATTTGTCGCCACCGCTTTGTGGTAGTTCCAGTACTGGTGCTTTGTAATCCGGGCTGTTTTTACCCGATTTATAGGTATGTAAACCCTCCATGTCGTTCCAGCCGTAGTTTCCACCTTTTTCTATGATATCGATTTCTTCGAATGCATTCTGTCCTACATCGCCGCACCATAACTTGCCGGTTTCGGTATCAAAACTCATTCTCCATGGATTTCGCATGCCGTAAGCGTAGATTTCGGGTATTGCGTTTGAGTTTGATATGAAGGGGTTGTCTGCAGGAATACCGTAGTTTTTCCCAATGCCCGGGTTATTAACATCTATTCTCAGTATTTTCCCCAAATAAGCTTTTAAGTTTTGTCCGTTTCCTTTGGGGTCACCGCCAGAGCCACCATCACCCGTAGATATGTATAGATAGCCATCAGGGCCAAATGCTACCTGACCACCATTGTGGTTTCCATAAGGTTGATTAAAACGTAGTAATATAAGCTCAGAGTCGGGATCGGCTTTGTTTGGATCGGCGGCAGAAACCTTAAATCGGGAAATGACAGTTTCACTGCTCGAAACGGTGTAATTGAGATAAAAATAACCATTGACAGCATAATCAGGATGGAAAGCCAGGCCCAATAAGCCTTCTTCATTGTCGCTGTCGTCTACTTTTTTAGTAATATCCAGAAAAACAGATTTGGCTTTTACGTCCTTTTTGTTTTCAAAAACCGAGATTATGCCCCTTTGTTCTACAACAAATACCCGCTTGCTATCATCGCCGGCATTTTGAAAGTCTACGGGCCGCTCAGATTGCAAATTTGGAAAAGCTTCCACCATTTGTACATTATTCTGGTGGCCCGAATCTGTTGCAGGGCTGGTGGCCTTATCCTTGCAAGAGGGGGCTATCAAAAAAAGACTGATAAGAAAAAGTAAAATCATTTTCATGTGCAAAAGGTTAATTTACGCTCTATAAAGTAACGCAGAAAATTTTCAGAAAGTCTTATAATGGTTTTTGTTAAGCTAAAATATTTATAGAAATGGCATTTTGAAATCCTCCTTTTTTCATTAAAGAGCCTAAGACTTCGGCGAATTAACATACTATGATTTAAAATTTAATCCCGAAATCGTAACAAAATTTGTTATTATTTCAGACTTAAATGCGGATTAAGTCTGAAATTGTGACAAGAATCCTCATTTTTGCACTTGATTAATAAAGCACATAGAAAATTGGAAACACTACAATTACCTACCCGCCGTCCGCGAAAATTTATAGGAGAAGAATTTCAGCTTAATGGCTGGGAAGACGTAAAACCGCTTATCGAAAATCTGGTTTCGAGAGAAATAAATAACGCTGCCGACCTTAAACAATGGTTTCTGGATCGAAGCGAACTGGAATCATTTCTTTCAGAAAACATGGCGTGGAGGTATATAAAAATGACTTGCGATACGCGAAGTGAAGAGCGGCAGCAAGCGTATCAATTTTTTGTTTCAGAAATACAACCACAACTTTCAGTATTTGATGATCTGCTAAACAAGAAAGCCCTGGAAAGCCCTTTTCTAAATGAATTGACAGATAAAGGTTTTTTTATAACCATTCGTGGAATGAAAAAATCGGTGGAAATTTTCAGGGAAGAAAATATACCCTTGGTTACGGAAATACAGACCAAACAAACCGAGTACCAGGCAACCACCGCGGCCATGTCAGTAGAAATAAACGGGGAGGAAATGACCCTGCAAAAAGCAGGCACCTTACTTCAATCGGTTGACCGGTCGCTTAGAAAAGAGGCTTGGGAAAAGATTGGTGATAGAAGAATGCAGGACAGTGATAAGCTGGATAATCTTTTTGATGAATTACGCGATTTACGTACTAAAGTGGGTCATAATGCCGGATTCGCAAATTTCCGGGATTATATGTTTGCCGCCATGGGCAGGTTTGATTATACCCCACAAGATTGCTTCGATTTTCACGAATCAGTGGCGGAAGCAGTGGTTCCGCTTTTAAACGAATCGGTAAAAGAAAGAAAGGCCAAAATGGGGCTCGACCCTCTCAGGCCATGGGATACCAAGGTAGATGTGGCAGGTCGTCCGGCACTTAAACCATTTAACGGTGGTGAAGATTTACTGGATAAAACGGTGCTCTGTTTTGATAAAATTGATAAAAAACTTGGTGATTATATCCGGATCATGCGTAGAATGGGTCATTTCGATGTCGAATCACGCAAAGGAAAAGCCCCGGGTGGATACAATTATCCACTGGAAGAAATTGGTGTACCCTTTATATTTATGAATGCCACTACTAGTATTCGTGATGTGGTTACTATGGTGCACGAAGGCGGTCATGCAATTCATTCTTTCGAAACAAGGGATTTACCAATTAACTATTTCCGAAGTACAACGGCTGAAGTGGCGGAGGTGGCCTCTATGGCTATGGAGCTTATTTCGATGGAGCATTGGGATGTATTTTTTGACAACAACGAAGACCTGATCAGAGCTAAAACAGAACACCTGGAAGACATTCTGGCCACACTTCCCTGGATAGCCACAGTTGATAAATTTCAACATTGGTTATATGAAAACCCCTCCCATTCTCAATCGGAAAGACAAGCACAATGGGTGAAAATATTTGATACATTTTCGGATTCAATAACGGATTGGATTGGCCTGGAAAAATACAAAAACACCAGCTGGCATCGGCAATTGCATATTTTTGAAGTTCCTTTTTATTATATCGAATACGGTATGGCTCAATTGGGTGCCATAGGTGTGTGGAGAAACTACAAAAATGATCCGAAAAAAGGTTTGGAATCTTATTTAAATGCTCTTCGATTAGGCTACACCGCAACAATCAGCGAGATATATGAGGCTGCCGGAATTCATTTTGATTTTTCAAAAGAGAATATTACCGAACTTATGGGTTTTGTGAAAGAAGAATTGGAAAAGTTGAAGAGCCAAGGTTAAAAACGTTTGGCTTCTTCCCAAAAGACATCCATTTCAGCAAGGGTCATTTCGGACAATTGTTTGCCCATTTCTTTGGCCTTGCCTTCCAAATATTGAAATCGTTTGATGAACTTCTTGTTTGTTCT
This sequence comes from Jiulongibacter sp., assembly GCA_024645245.1. Lineage (GTDB taxonomy): Bacteria > Bacteroidota > Bacteroidia > Cytophagales > Spirosomataceae > JAHEBN01. The sequence continues at coordinate 19,708 of JAHEBN010000046.1, forward strand.
TTCCAGTGCAGTTTCCGGATTAATATCGATAAAACGGGCATAATTAACCAGTGAAAATAGCACATCGCCAAACTCCGCTTCGGCTTTTTCAACATTTATTTCCTGACCATTTTCGGTATTGAATTCGGCCTTAAATTCCTGCATTTCTTCTTCCACCTTTGCCCATACCTGTTCTTTTTCTTCCCAGTCAAAGCCCACACCGCGGGCTTTTTCCTGAATACGCATGGCTTTTACCAAGGCAGGTAATGACTGGGGTACACCTCCTAAAACCGATTTATTTCCCTTTTCTTTGAGTTTTAGCTTTTCCCAATTTTGCTTAACATCTTCGGCATTTTCTATTTTGGTGTCGCCATATATGTGTGGGTGGCGGGAAACCAGCTTATCACAAATGGAATGAAGAACTTCAGAAACATCGAAGTCTCCGGTTTCAGAGCCAATTTTTGCATAAAAAACCAGATGAAGCATGATGTCACCCAACTCTTTTTTAATTTCCTCCATATTTCCCTCCAAAATCGCATCTGATAGCTCGTAGGTTTCTTCAATAGTGAGGTGTCGAAGGCTTTCCATGGTTTGCTTTTTATCCCATGGACATTTTTCACGAAGGTCATCCATAATGCTCAAAAGTCTTTCGAATGCAATCAATTGATTCATACGTTCTGGTGAAAACAGTTGAGGCTGGCTTGGAATTGACATGGTATTTATTTGAAGTTAGGTAGTATCTGGTTTACTGAAATAATAACTTTATAGAAAATCAAAATTAAGCAATGCTGGAATAAACGTAAACAAAAAGCCACCTTTCGGCGGCTTTCATTTAGTTTTTATTTGAATTATAGATCAGGAATTATCTCTCCATTTTATGGCACAGCCAATAGCTTTAGTAGTTTGAACAATCACGGGTTTTCCTGCCAGCAGATTATTTACAGCATCTTCCACATATCTCTTAGAGGCAGCTGAGGCATCCTGTGCATTGTCATCTATGGTACCAATATATTTTACAATATTTTTACCCCCTTCTTTTTTCAATACAAAGACATGGGGTGTACGCATCGCACCGTATAGCTGTCCTATCCCTTTAGTATCTTCCAGAAATGGGTATTTATACGATTTCTCTGCTGCCCTTTTCTTCATATTTTCAAATGAATCTTCTTCATACGCTTCCGGATCATTGGGGTTTATGGCAATAACCGGATAACCAAGTGGAGCATATTTATCGTTAAGAGCAATAATTCTATCTTCGTAAGCCTTTGAAAAAGGGCAATGGTTACAAGTAAAAATCACGATGTATCCTTTTGCATTAGAAAAATCAGACAAGGAAACATTGTTGCCATCTACATTACGTAAACTGAAATCGGAGGCAACATCTCCAATTTGGTACCCATCCATTACTGGTTGTGCAAAAGACGCAGTTTCCAATGCTCTTCTGGCCGGCTTTGCATTTGCCTGTTTAAAGAGATATGTTCCAATGATGGTAATGATTGCTGCGATTCCGAGTGCATAAATTTGATTTCTTTTCATTTCAAATTTGATTTATTGACTTATCAAAAATTTACTTATTTCTTCTTCCAGTTTACTTGCTGTCATCCCTGTTTCATAAAACGCTTTTTTACCTGATTTAGTGCTGATTATTAAGGTTGCTGGTATAGCACCCGACCAGTCATCGTTTATTTTTGATATCCATGTGTCGTAATCAGGTTCATTTAGTAAAATTACCTCAGGGCTTATTTTTTTAGTTTTTACAAATTTTTCCAGTTTCATCTTATCTTTTTCGAAATCAAGACTAACCAATAAAACCTTTACCTCCTTTAGACGATATTTTTTAGAAATAGTTTCAAAAGCAGGTAATTCTTCCAAACAAGGTTTACACCAGGTGGCCCAGAAATTTACGATCAATACGCTACTTTTTTCGGTCCTAATTTGGTTTTGTAATGCTGAAAAACTCAGCAAACGTACATTTTGAGCCTTGCATAAATTGAAATGCAAGACTAAAAACAAACTTAAACCCAAGGCAGTTTTCCACTTCATGCTCTAAATTTACTTATCTTTCTGTTTCAAAAATAGTAAACGCTTTATTTAACAAAATCTATTTGTAGATATGAAGGCAATTTTATGTGAATCGTATGGCTCGCCTGATAAATTGGTTTTAAAGGAAATCGAAAGCCCCAAACCGGGCTTAAATGAATTGATCATAGAAGTAAAAGCTTGCAGTGCCAACTTTCCCGATACGCTCATTATTCAGAATTTGTATCAATTTAAGCCAGAATTACCTTTCTCACCGGGCGGGGAAGTTGCGGGTCAGGTGAAAGAAGTAGGCGAGGGGGTAAAAAATTTCAAAAAAGGGGATTCCGTTTTCGCACTTTGCAGCTGGGGTGGATTTGCAGAAGAAGTAAAAGTGGCTGTAGAAAGGGTATTTCCTATGTTGCCAGGCATGGATTATGTTACTGCGGCCTCTGTTATGTACAATTACGGCACATCTTATCATGCATTGAAAGACCGGGCACAGCTCAAAAAGGGTGAAACCTTGTTAGTTTTAGGTGCCGCAGGGGGTGTCGGTCTTGCCGCAGTTGAACTTGGCAAATTAATGGGAGCAAAAGTAATTGCTGCTGCCTCTTCAGCAGAAAAACTGGCCATTTGCAAAGAAAAAGGGGCGGATGAATATATTAATTATGAAGAATCCGATCTGAAAGATGCTATAAAATCTCTTACAAATGGAAGGGGTGTGGATGTAGTTTACGATCCTGTGGGTGATAAATGGGCGGAACCAGCCCTGCGTTCCATGGCTTGGAATGGAAGATATCTGGTGGTGGGTTTTGCCGGAGGAGAAATTCCAAAAATTCCTCTTAATCTTCCTTTATTAAAAGGTTGCTCAATTATGGGTGTTTTCTGGGGAAGGTTTGCAACAACGGAACCGCAAAACTCGAACAAAAACCTGGGCGAATTGGCCTCATATTTTTTGAAAGGGAATTTAAAACCTAATATTTATAAATTGTATCCGCTGGAAGAGGCCGCTATGGCTTTACAGGATTTGATGGATAGAAAAGTTATTGGCAAAGCCGTAATTATTCCTGCGGGAATAGAAAAAGCCCTCGAAATAGTGGGTTACATGGAAAAAGCAGTTGTAAAAAATGTAACGCCGGTTTCTGGCAAATTGGTGTTTCATTCACCGGAAGAAATCAAGTCTTTCGTTGGTAAAGAAATGGGCAAAAGTGCTTGGTTGAGGGTAAATCAGGAAATGGTCAACCTCTTTGCAGATGCCACATTGGATCACCAATGGATACACGTAGATATGGAAAAAGCAGCCCTTTCTCCTTTCGGAAGTACAATTGCTCACGGCTATTTAACACTATCACTTTTACCCAAATTAATGTCCGAAATTTATGAAATCAGTTTTTCACAAATGGGAATAAATTATGGTACAGAAAAGGTACGATTCCTGAATCCGGTAAAGACAGGTAGTGAAATAAGACTGGTGGCGGTGTTAAAACACGTTTCGGATATGCCGAATAATGGACTTAAAATGATTGTAGAGGCTACTGTTGAAATTAGAGACCTGGATAAACCGGCATGTTATGCGGAAGCAATTTCGGTGATTTATTAATCTTTTTTAAGTTTTCAGCCAGCCGTATGTATTTGCTAATATAGCATTGACCTTTTTTACCATCTTGAATGTCTATCTTCGGTTAGGGGTAATAATTCCAAACACAAAAGAATACTCTTTCAACCAATAAAAGCTATTAAATTTGCCGGATGAATGCGATCGAAGTTTGTTTTACCCCTGATCTTATTGAGCAACATGAGCTTAATGGTAAAATTGCCATTGTTACCGATATTTTTAGGGCCACTACCTGTATGGTTTCGGGATTAGCGAATGGCGTGGAAAGTATTACTCCGGTTATTAGCGTGGAAGAATGTTTGAGTCTCCAAAAACTGGGATATCTGGCAGGGGGCGAAAGGCATGCACAACGAATTGAGGGGTTTGATCTCGACAATTCACCGTTTAGTTATATGCGTGAGGAGGTAAAAGGTAAAAAAATTGCAATGACTACCACAAACGGTACTCTTTCCATAAATAAGGCTAAACCTACGGCTAAAGAAGTCTGGGTTGGAGCTTTTCTGAACCTTTCGGCTGTTGCAAATGCACTTCAAAAAGAAAACATGGATGTGGTGGTAATATGTGCGGGTTGGAAAGGCAGACCCGGTTTGGAAGACATTTTATTCGCCGGTGCATTGGTTGAAAAGTTAAAAGATTCGCATGAAGTTGCAGATGATTCGGCATTGATGGCACACAGACTATTTTTACTAGGAGAAAATAATCTTTTGAATTATGTGCAGGGAGCCAGTCATCTAAAAAGGCTCAAAAATCTGGGAGGTGGCCTGGATATTCCGCATTGTCTGGCGTTTGACCAGTATGATATTTTAGCAGTAATGAATGGTGATGAGCTGGTTTTACGGCCTTAGCCTAATATTTAGCAGGAGTAATACCGAACTTTTCTTTGAAAGACTTTATAAAATGCGAAACATTGTCGAAACCGACCTCTTCACATATTTCGTTAACGCTATCCTGACTGTTTTTTAACAAAAATGCTGCCCGGTCAAGCCTCTTTTCACGAATCCAGGCAGCGGGGGAGCTTTTAAATGTTTCCTGAAAATCTCGTTTAAAGGCAGATAAACTACGCCCTGAAATTCTGGCTAGCTCATTGAGTGTTAAAGGCTTTAAGTAATAATTTTGCATCAGGTATTCCAGATTGGCTTTTTCGCCCTGATAAATGGCCTGAAGTAATTTCTTAAGGTGGTCACTATTATCAAACTCTAATAAATGAAGAAGTAATTCCTGAAGTTTTAATTTTAAAAAATGATTGAGATAGCGTGTGCGTGATTTGAAATACGGAAAAATAGACTCTACAAATTTCCCGAATTTTTCGTCTGTTTTTAGAACCAACAATGTACCGGGCTCTTTTCCTCTATGATTGTTTTCAGGGAATAAATCCAGGTTTTGATTCACAAAATCTTTGATTAGTTTTTCATCAAAAAAGAAAACAAGGCTTTTATAGGAAGCGTCAATGGATTCTGACATAAGGTAATATCCGCGGCGAATAAAGAATGCGTCTCCTTTTTTCACAATCACCTGTTGATCAGGGCTGGAAAAGTTTTTTTCCCCCTCGAGCACGTAGATTACGGCATTTTCTTCAAAAAACACTTCATTTTTTGATGGATAAACATCGCTACGGTAGGCCACAAAAGTAAGTTCCTGAATTTTGAGGGATTCAAATTGATCTGCGGCTATTTCCGAAGGTACCCGGAGCATACTATTTCTTTTCTATAATTTCGTCAATCACAAAGAATGGCCTTTTTTTAACCTCGATGTAAATTCTACCAATGTATTCACCCAAAATGCCGAGTATAATCAGGGTAATTCCGCCCAGAAAATACATACCAAAGGTAAGTGTAGTGGTTCCGGGAATTTCTTCCGGTGTATGCCCAAAAAGTTTGAATCCTACCACCCGGTGAATTACGAAGAAGATTCCAATCAGAAATGAAGGTATTGAAATGATAAATCCCATATAGGTAGCTAATCTGAGAGGAACGTTTGAAAAGCCAAATAGGCCATCCAGGGCTAGCTGCAACAGTTTTCTAAAAGTATATTTAACCTCACCGGCAGCCCTTTCAGCACGTTCGTAAGTAACGCCTATTTGTTTATAACCTGCATAGGCTCGCAGGCCGCGTACAAAGCGAACCTGCTCGGGCATATCTTTTACAATGGTATTCACAACTTTGCGGTCCATTACGCAGAAGTCACCGGAGTCGAGTGGTATTTCGATATCTGAGATCCAGGAAAGAAGACGGTAAAAGGAGGAGTATGCTATTTTTTTAAAGAATCCTTCTTTTCGTTTTGTGCGTATTGCATATACTACCTGATATCCCTCACGCCATTTATCCAGAAAGCGATGCAATTCTTCCGGAGGGTCTTGCAAATCACCATCCATAATTACCACGGCGTCTCCTTTTGCTTCTTGTATCCCGGCCGAAATAGCTGGTTGATGACCAAAATTTCTGGATAATTTAATTACACGTACACGCTCATCTTTTTGAGCAAACTCGGTCATGATTTCTAGTGATCTGTCATTGGAGCCATCATTTACTAATACAATTTCGTAACTATCATTCCAGGTAGGAGCCGCGTCAGTGAGCCGATTGTATAAGTTATGTAGGTTTTCCTCTTCGTTAAAAATGGGTATTACAATAGAGATCATTAGCCATCGGATAAATTGATTTACGCAAAAATAAGCTAAAAGCTAAATATCTTTGTGATTATATCAAACTACTCTTTCAATGGCCGAGAACTTAATCCTTTCCGAATCAAAAAACAGGGAAGAAATTTATGAATTTTTATATCCTCAGGTTGAATCACTTTTAAAGGGAGAATCAGACTTAATTGCTAATATGGCCAATTTGTCGGCAATTTTAAAAACGGCTTTTGATTTTTACTGGGTGGGTTTTTATCTTTTGAAAGAGGATCAGTTGGTTCTGGGGCCATTTCAGGGCCCGATAGCCTGTACCCGAATTAATTTTGACAAAGGTGTGTGTGGGCACTGTTACACCATCGGCCGAACTGTAATTGTTCCCAATGTGGATCTTTTTCCAGGCCATATTGCATGTTCATCAGCTTCACGTTCTGAAATTGTTGTGCCTGTTTTTAACAAAAAGAATAAAATAATTGCAGTGCTGGACGTTGATAGCGATAAGCTGAACGATTTTTCAGAAGTTGATAAAGACGGTTTGGAACAAATGCTTTGCTTTTTAAAATAGAAAACCCTGAAGTTTTAATCTTCAGGGCTTAAGAAATCGTTTCTTATATTTTAAAGGGTAATTCCGTAGCAGAAATTTCGGGAAACACCCTCATATACTCCGCAAATCAAAACACCATCTTCTTTATTGCTCACCGCTTCTTCAATTGCAGCATCAAAATCTTTTTGGGAATCAACTCTTGAGTTGCCAACTCGGGTAATAATAAAGCCCTCTTTAATATCTGTGTCACGGGCTATTGTTCCACTACCTGAGAGTTTTTCAACCAGAACCCCATTTCGTAAACCTATTTTAGCTTTTTCCTTAGCTGTTAATTCCTTAAGATTAACGCCTAGTTTAGAGACAACCGTTTTGGTAGTCGAAGGCTTAACCAGATTTTTTCCACCCTCCAGGTTTCTAAGAGTTACATTAACTTCTTTTTCTTTTCCATCTCTGTTTAGTGTTAGCTTCACAGTATCACCCGGGCGTTTCCGTCCAATTAACTCTCTGAATTTAGGCTCTGATTTTGTAGTAATTCCATCTACTTTTATAATTACATCACCAG
>JAHEBN010000198.1 GCA_024645245.1 Jiulongibacter sp.
TTAAATTAAGAAAATTATTTTACGGTTATTGAGTTTTGTTTATAAAATATTAGAAATCAACAACTTTCTGATTTCAACGGCTTCTTTTACATCATGAACTCTGATAATATCTGCACCATTTAACACGGCCAGCGTATTTAAAATTGTGGTTCCATTCAGGGAAAATTCCACCCCAACACCCAATTCTTCCCGGATAAATTTTTTTCTGCTTAAGCCTATTAGTATAGGTTTATCCAAAATCTCAAACAGACTTAGTTTTCTGATTATTTCAAAATTTTGCTTCTTATTTTTTGCAAATCCAATTCCTGGATCAATAATTATATCCTGAACACCTAAATCCTTTAATTTCTCAATTTTTGCCTTTAAATTCTTTATAATATCTGAAATCAAATCATCATATTCGGTCTTATAGATCATATTTTGTGGATTCCCACGCATGTGCATAAGAATATAAGGTACTTTTAAAGCAGCTACCGTAGCAAACATCTTTTCATCATAATCTCCACCAGATACATCATTAATAATATCGGCACCTGCATCCACCGCTTTTTGTGCCACATTCGACCGAAAAGTATCTACCGAAATAAGAATTTCCGGAAATTTTTCGCGGATTAATTTTAACGCAGGAATTACCCTGTTTAATTCCTCTATTTCCGAAACCTCCAAAGCACCCGGCCGGGTACTACAGCCACCAATATCTAAAATATCGGCACCTTCGGCAATTTTCAACCCGGCCATTTCCAAAATCCGCTCCAAGGCCCTGACTCTGCTTGCGGCATAAAAAGAATCAGGTGTTATATTTAATATCCCCATTATCATTGGAGATATATTATTAGCATTACTATTTCTTGGGTAATTGATAATCATTTCAAAATCCAAAATTCCTCATTTGTGCAAATAAAAACCTTTCTGATCTTTAACATTTTATTATTGCGGTAATTATTCTATAATTTCCTAGTTTTGCAAATTATAAATTTCAATCGACATCGCCCAAAAATGACGCAAACCGAGCAGGCTTATCACCAAATAATTGATAAATGTCTGGATATTTTCTCCAAAAAGAACAAAGATTACGGAACTTCCTGGCGAATACTTCGTTTGCCGTCAATTACAGATCAGATTTTCATCAAGGCTCAGCGTATTCGCACCATTCAGGAAAATGGATTCTCAAAGGTAGATGAAGGCCAGGCGTCGGAATTTATTGGTATTATCAATTATTGTGTGATGGCATTAATGCTGATTAGGGAATCAAAAACATCAGCTGTAAATGAAAAAAATCTGGAAGTACTTTACAAAAAGGAAACAGATGATGTGGCACAATTACTGTTTAATAAAAATCACGATTACGGCGAAGCCTGGAGAGATATGCGGGTAAGTTCTATGACTGATATTATACTAATGAAATTGTTAAGAATTAAACAGATTGAGGATAACGCGGGTCAGACCATTATTTCGGAAGGTGTAGGATCAGGATATCAGGATATTATTAATTATTCTGTTTTTTGTTTGATAAAATTACAAGGAGAATAATATGCGACTAATTGCCAATTTTGCCCGGATCTTAATTGGGCTTGAATTCATTTTTTCGGGTTTTGTGAAGGTGGTGGATCCCTATGGAACGGGACTTAAACTTCAGGAATATTTTGAAGTGTTTGCTAATGACCTGCCGCCATTAAGTGGCTTATTCGATTTATTTGCCCATTCCAGCCAATTTCTTAGTCTGGTTTTTTGTGCAGGTGAGTTGATTCTTGGCGTGGCATTGCTAATTAATTATAAAATGCCAAAGACCGCCTGGATTGTTTTGGGAATGATGTTGTTTTTCACTTTTCTTACCTTCTACTCTGCCTTTTTTGATCGAGTAACCGATTGCGGATGTTTCGGAGATTTTTTAAAGCTTAAACCTTGGGATTCTTTCAAAAAAGATGTAATCAGTTTATTTTTCATACTGATCATTTTTTTCAACCGAAAGAATTATAATGAATTTAAATATTCAGGAATAGTAACCGGAATTGCAACTTTAATCGCATTTGGGATTGGAATTTATAGCAAAATATATTTACCCGTTCTTGATTTTTTACCTTATGCCAAAGGCCTCAGTATTCCTGAACAAATGAAACCTACCGGGGTAAAACCAATCATAAATTATACTTTTCTGGATAAAGAAAGCAATAAAGAGATAAGTTCTGCCGAGTATCTTATGGATACGAACAAATACAAATATCAGGATTCAAAAATCCTGAATGAAAATGAATTAAGACCAAAAATAACCGATTATTCATTAAGTGATACCGCCGGGAATGATGTCACAACTGATTCATTTGAGGGATCTAAACTTCTTATTATCTTTAAGAAAACAGAAGAACTGAATAAAACTCAAATTGATAACATTAAAAAATTGGCCTTGGATTCAGATGAGCAAGGCATTGAAAACATGACGCTTACCTCTCTTATCACGTCTGAATTTGATCCGTTTTTCAAAGGAAGTGGTTTGCCCGGTTCTTATTTTACGATTGATGAAAAAGTTTTAAAAACTATGGCCAGAACAAATCCTTGTTTGATTTTGTTAGAAAATGGTGTGGTGAAAGGCAAATGGAGTAGTCACAATATTCCTGATGTTTCCACAGTTAAAGAATTATTAAATAAATAACAGCATACTTATATAATAAGAAATAAAGAATGGTAACCAATATTTTCATGTTAGGAATGCCCTCATCGGGTAAGAGTACGTTAGGAAGACAATTGGCAAAAGAGTTAAATTATGATTTTGTAGATCTTGATAAGCGTATTGAAATTTCCGAAGGAAAAAAAATAAGTGAAATATTTAATCTGGAAGGTGAAGAGTATTTCAGGAAAATAGAATCTGAACAATTAAAAAAAATACCTGTAGATTCAAAGTTGGTAATTGCCACAGGCGGCGGGACTCCTTGCTACAACGATAATATATCTTACATTAAATCTAACGGAATAAGTGTTTTTCTCGATGTATCTCCTGAAAAACTGGAAGAAAGAATGCGGTCTTCAAGAAGAAATAATCGCCCACTATTTAAATTAGAAAACGATGATTTGCTTGCCACACTGACCGAAACGTATAATGAACGTATTGATGCCTACAAAAAAGCGGATATTGTAATAGAAGGTGATACCGATGCCAACACTATAATGTGGATACTTGACGCTCAATTTGTAAGAAATTAATTGAATAAGTTTAAAATTAAACGTATAAAAAAAGCGGCATAAGCCGCTTTTTTTATACCTGTTAGCTTTCAAAAGAAAGTACCTACCGAAAAACTCAGATTATTATTTTTACTTGTAACTATGGATGATGCATAATTCTCCGGATTTGATAAGGTATAAGGCGTAAATCCAGTATCATATTTACTTGCGTAAAATGCCAGATCTGCAAAGAATCTCGAAGTTCTGTATCCCGTTCCTACAGATAAAACAGTTTGAGATTTAATTACATTATCACTGGATTTGAGTGCCGTAGGCAAATAATTAATACCGGCACGCAGCCTGGCATTTCCAAATCTTAGTTCGCCACCACCTTTTAAATTCACAACATCTTTATATACAGCCTGAATTCCTCTTTTCTGATCACTGGTCCAGCTATTGCTGTATTTGTCTTTAATCCCCATATTACCATAACCTACATATTCCGCCTCCGCCGTTAATACACCAATTTTTTTAGGTAAAATATAAGAGATACCTATATTGCTACGCAATGGCGAAGTCATGCGGTAATTAAAATCAGAAGGAATTGTCGAAATATCAGTAAAGTCTGTTTGAATTACACTGGGAACAGGATCTGTCTTTACCGCCGAAACAATGGTTTCTTTAATGCCCATAATGGTTGGCGTAGTAACAGCAAGTCCTAATCTTACATCTTCCGAAGCCTTAATAATGCCGCCCAGCGTTAAATTTACACCTGTACCTTTAACAATAAGATCATCGGTATAACCAAATCCATACATGGCTTCGGCATTGGGAAATAGCTCTGTATGCGAGCTTATCAGGTTATAATTCAAATTTTGAAGGCCCAAAGATGCACCCAAATAGGTGCGGTCATTATAATTTACCGCATAGCTCATATTTATTTGGCCCAAACTACCGCTCTCCGAAATCCTTCCTGATTGATTAACAGGAAAACTGGGTTCCAAAACAACATATCCATCCTGATAAGGGTCAATAAGAAAAGCCTGGTAGTACATAGCGGTTGGAGTTTCTGCCTGAGACGTATTTACATCAAATTCATTATCCAGAGTGGTCGTATTTGCACCTCTTTGGTTTGCTTTCTCTGCAAAATAATCCTGTAGCGAACTTTTATTATTTGCACCACTATAATTAAATTCATTGTGGAAATTTGCCAGAGAATTGTAGCTCAAGCCAAAAGTGGCTCTTTTTTTACGGTTACCATCGCCATTTTTACTGGATATCCAGGATGCCTGCCCTATTGCTACTTTTGAAGATTTTAAATCGGATATGGTATTAATATAATTTGTGCTTGTCGATTGATTTATAAATACAGGTGAGATACTAAATTCCGAACGATTGTAAAATGCAAGCCCGGCCGGATTGATCATTGCGTTACTTGCATCACCACCCAGCGAAGACATAGCACCGCCCATACCTATTGATCTCGCTGTGCCATAACCGGAGTATCTTGAAAATTTAAACAAATCTTCACCATAAAAATGACCATTTACAGAAAGTTGAGCCTGGCCATGAAAACTCAGCATGATTAAATAAATTATTGTTATTAACTTTTTCATTTTTGTAATTTTTTAGATTGAAAGATGTGTCAAAAACTAAATATTTTCCATTTAAATTGGGCAAAAAAATACCCCGCCAAAGATCCATTTGGGTACCAAGCGGGGTAATATCTGTAATTTGAATTCCTTAATTATTATCTTGGTCCACGACTTCCACCAGAAGAAGATCCACCACTACTACCTCTTGACGAAGATGCCCCAGAACTACCAGAAGATGAACCTCCAGAGCTTCTGCTGAAACCTGAGTTTGAACTAGATGGAGAACTGCTATTGCTACGACTGAAACTACCAGAATTAGCATTTGAACTTTGACCGTAAGAACCACCAGCTCTTGAAGTTTGAGCAGATCTGGAGTAGGTTCCTGAAGAAGAATTCCCTCCAGAATTAGATCGACTGTAAGAGCCATTATTTATGCTCGAACGAGTAGATGAAGATGGAGTCCCTGAATTATTAAATGTTCTTGAAGAAGCACTATTATTTCGGGTATATCCACTATTTTGAGATCTTGTATAACTATCGTATGAAGCAGGTGTTCGTGAGTTAGAATTTGCATTTACAGAGGAACCTGAATTACGCGAATATGAATCAGAATTACCACCTACGTATCGACCACTTTTTCTGTCTGAAATAACATTACCATTACCTGAAGAATTATTCGAAGCAGCACTGGTTCTTGAACCATTCACCGTAGTAGGCCTGCGGGTATTGCTAAAACCATCGTTATACAAATTGCTACTTCTTCCTCCATCTCGAGGGCCATATGAGCGATTTACCCTTGAATCACCGGCTGAACTCGCATATACCGGTTGAACACCGTAATAAGGTGAATATGTACTATTCCAACGGTTGCCATAACCATACATTCCATATGAATTATATCCAAATGGATCATAGAACGAACCAAAACCAAACGGACTATATCCGTATGAACTGTAGCCAAAAGAATTAAATCCAAAAGGGCTATATCCAAAAGACATTCCAAATCGACTGGCAAAAGGAATATAACCCATTCCATACATTCCGAAACTGCTGTATCCGAAAGGTGAATACATACTATTAAAGCCAAAAGGACTATTGAAACCATTATAACCAAATGGACTGTAGAAATTATTTCCAAAAGAATTATATGGCGAATTCCAGGCATAACTATTCCAGCCTTCACTGTAACCATTGGCGTAGCCGGCAGAATATCCCGCATCTGCCGGATTTTTACGAACTAATCCTCTTGCAGAAACATAGTTTTCATCGTAATAGCTATCTGTACCCTGTATAGAAGTATCTATAGGAGCGGGATCATAAGAATCATTATAACTTTGAAGATACTCCGGCGAATAATCATCCATAGTTCTTTTAACCGATGGTGCATAAGCTACCGGAGAATCGGCCGATGAACCATACATATCATCATATTCCCCTTTAGAAACAAGAGTTTTACTGGTTGTACAACCCCAAGCAAAAAGTGCAGTACTGGCAAGTGCGAATCCTATACGAGATAAATTTTTCATTTTAAAATAATTATAGGGTAAAACGAAACTCTTTTAATCCTTAGATGCATGTCAAAATGAAAAGGTTGTCTGCTATTAGCTTTTTCTTTCGACTTAACATTTTATTAACGCTAAATGAACTTCATTAGTTACAAAGCTAGCTAAAAAACTTATCTTTGCAATGCTTTAAAACGACTATAATTTACCGTTTTAATTCAATTTAATTTATTTTTAATTATATACGCAAAAAATGGCACAAGGGCTTCCACTGAGAAGTGAAAATTATTCGGAATGGTACAATGAACTCGTTAAAAGAGCAGATTTGGCGGAGAATTCGGCGGTAAGAGGATGTATGGTGATAAAGCCCTATGGGTTTTCTATTTGGGAAAAAATGCAACGGGCACTCGATGATATGTTTAAAGAAACCGGTCATTCGAATGCATATTTCCCTCTTTTCATACCAAAATCTTTTTTGTCTAAAGAAGCAAATCATGTAGAAGGATTTGCTAAAGAATGTGCGGTAATTACCCATTATCGACTTA
>JAHEBN010000047.1 GCA_024645245.1 Jiulongibacter sp.
ACAAAATCAGACCCCGCTCGCAGCAGCGGGATTCTTTTTTTTCGTTCTTTACCAACACCAATAGCACTTTGCTTCGTTTATATTTGAGTATTAAAACACGATTTTGATCAAAATCAAAAAAGGACTTCGTATTACCTGGATATTTTTACTGCAAAGTATACCGGTTTTTTGCCAGGAAATAGCTTTGGATAATGGTGACTGGTACAAAATACCTATTCAAGAAACCGGGGTTTACTCTGTGGATGAAAGATTTTTGCGTAAACATGGTATACAAACCAAAAATATCAATCCAAACTTCATCAGACTTTTTGCAACAAGTCAAAAACAACTAGCACAAGCCAATGCAAATCATATCTATGGTTTTATGAAAGAAATACCGGTTGAGTGTACAGATAGAGATGGAAAATTTGATAAAAACGATAAAATACTGTTTTACGCCGAGTCTCCTGACTTAATATACCTAGATAGCTCAAATCAGCTTTCACATAAGATTCATTATTATGAAAAGCTATCATACATTTTCCTAAAGATCGATAATCAGGAAAGCCTGAAAATACAAGCTGACTTAAACTCAACAAATACAGCAGAAGAGATAACACAATTAACTCATTTCGAATATTTTGAGCCTGAATATGTAAATTTACTTACTTCAGGGCGGGAATGGTTTGGAGAATATTTTGGATTTTCTTTGAATAAAAAAATAAATATTCCAGGCCTGGTGACCGAAACACCAATAAAAATAAAAAGTAGAATCCTTAGTAATTGCTATGAAAATACCACATTAAAGGTTTCAGCAAATGGCGATGAAATAATGCAATTACCCATGAAACAGATCAATTATCGCCGAAATGATAATTTCCTTAGGTATCGCAGAGCAGGTGAATATGCAAATGATTCAACATCTTTTAAAAGCAAATCATCATCCATAGATTTGAAATTTGAACTACCCCCTGATCTTTCGGCTGGTAGTGGAGCTTATTTTGATTACCTTGAAATTGAAGGAAAAAAAAGCATTCCTGCAACTGTAGAAAATAGCTTTTCGGGTTATTACCTAAATACCGGATTGCCAAAAAATCTGAAATTTAAATTAAATGATGATAAAATAAGAACCTGGATAATCGGTAATCATCTCCTAATAAATGAGGCTGGTAAAAATGAAAACGGATTTTTGAATTTTACCGCAAATTCAGGACTCTCCAAAATTCTTCTTTTTTCAGAGAAGGGAATATTGCCACCAAAGGATCTGGTAAAAGTAAATGCCGTCAATTTATTGCAAATGAATGTGCCCGAATTGTTGATTATTCACACAGTTAAGCTTAAAGATGAAGCTGAGAGCCTGGCACAATTCAGAAAAACACATGATAAACTGGATGCTCAAACCGTTGACCTGGAAAGTATTTACGATTACTTTTCCGGCGGGCAAAAAGATCCGAATGCAATTCGCGATTTTTGCAGATTCCTTTGGTTGAAAGAACCAACAAGGTTTAAATATTTGCTTTTGCTTGGAGACACGAGCTTCGACATAAAAGATAACTCAGGCATTAACTTTATCGACAAAAGTATACTTATTCCAACCTACGAAAGCAAAGAATCGCTTGAGCCAATTTATAGTTATTCATCCGATGATTACTTTGGATTTCTGGAAAACCACGAGGGTAATTGGGCCGAAGGATATTCAGAAAATGGTATTTGGTACAGCAATACAAGCAATGATCATAGTTTGGATATAAGCGTAGGCAGATTGCCGGTAAAAAGCCTGCTCGAAGCCAGACAAGTTATAAATAAACTTATACGTTACGGTTCAACAAAAGAGACTTTTGGCAATTGGCGAAATCAAATAACATTTATTGCCGATGACGACGACCTGAATATTCATCAACTGGATGCTGAATCATTTTCCTCAAAAGCTTCCCGACTTGATTCCTCAATATTTGTAAATAAAATTTATCTAGATGCATATTCACAAATCAAATCACCGGAAGGAGATCGCGTACCGGATGGAGTGAAAGCATTTGAAAAAACAATAAACGAAGGTTCACTTATCATAAATTATAATGGTCATGGTTCGGAAAATGGCTGGACTGACGAGAAACTTCTAACATTGGGTCAGATTACTTCCTGGAACAATAAATTCAGGCTTCCGGTCTTTTTTACGGCAACTTGTGAATTTGGCAGATACGATGATCCTTATCTTGTTTCCGGAGCCGAACTTACACTGCTGAACTCCCGAGGGGGAGCCGCGGCACTTATGACCACCACCAGACCCGTTTTTTCCAGTACAAATTATCGAATAAATGAAGCATTTTACGATGCTCTTTTTAATAAAAATATAAGCAAACAAACGCTTGGCGATATTTTCAAACAGACTAAAAATAACTCTATACAAGGTGAAATAAACCGCAATTTCAGTTTATTGGGCGATCCATCCATGCGGCTCGTCGAACCTCTAAATGAGATTGAATTAGTTTCGCTAAACGACAAAAATCCTGATAGTATAAGTTTTGGGCCTCATGAAATAGTGAAAATAAAGGGTAAAACGAGTAACTCAAATTTTAACGGCTCTATTAATATCAGGGTATACGACAAACCCACCAGCCAAACAACTTATGGCTCAATAACTTATCCTAAAATGAACTTTAACACCTTATCCAATAAAATATTCGAAGGAAATACCGAAATAAACAATGGTGAATTTGAAATAAGTTTTCCGATTCCGCCAAACCTCAATTCTGGCCTTGGAAATGGTAAAATTTTATTTTACGCGGTAAATGCGGATAGTACATCAGATATAAGCGGCGGTGCAAAAATCCGGCTGAGCGATAAAATGGATAGCCTTGCGAATATAGATGTGAGGGGTCCCCAAGTTGAATTAATTTTAAAGGAAAACAACACATTTTTATTTAATATTAGCGATGAAAGTGGTATAAATGTAACAAACTATGATATAGATGGGGCGATCAGAATGATCATTAACGATACCTTAAAAATTGACCTTTCATCCTACTATTTATCATCTAGCGATTTTAGAAAAGGAAGAATTGAATACAAATACCCAAATATACTTAACGGAAATATTAAAATCAATTTCTCTGCCAGCGATACCTATAATAATAAGACGGATACATCGTTTAGTTTTTTTGCGGAGGCCGAAATATTAAAAATATTTGACAAACTGATTTATCCTAATCCAACTAAAAATTTAATTACTATCCAGCTAAGCCATAACCGACCTGGCTCCGACATGGAATTTGAAACATCTATTTACGATCTATCTGGAAAATTGCAATTTCAACAACAGGATTTGTGCAATTTATGCGAAAATGAAACTGAAATTGGTATGAATGTTGAACAATTTTTAAATAATTCAGGTAGCTTTATATATAAAATCAAAGTACATGAAATCAATTCAGACAAAAAAGTTCAAACCTCAGGAAAGTTGATGTTTTGGAAATAATTGTCTTAATTTGGGCCGATATATATTCATAAAAAATAATTTTAAAGTAGAATAAGCAGAAACACATGACCAAGCGTCTAATATTGATCTTACTATCCGGAATTTTGCCGGCTATTTCTTTCGGACAGGCACTTACCAATAATTATAGGGTTGTAACCTCTGCCGTACCTTTTCTTACCATTTCACCGGACTCCAGATCCGCCTCGATGGGCGATGCCGGGGCAGCTTCTACGCCGGATGCCAATTCCATTTTTTGGAATACTGCAAAACTAGCATTTGCAAAAGATCAGGCTGGTGTTAATTTTTCTTATGCACCTTGGCTAAGAGATTTGGTAGGTGACATGGGACTTTTAAATACTTCAGGATATTACAGAGTGGATGAAAATACCACTTTGACTGGTGGATTTACCTATTTCAATCAAGGGTTAATTGAATTTACCACGAATACAGGTGCTTCAGCAGGTGATTTTCAATCAAGAGAATTTGCTCTTGCATTAGGAATTGCCCGTAGGCTCAGTCAGGATTTTAGTGCTGGTCTAAACCTTAAAATTGTAAACTCCAACTTAATTGGCAATCAGGTAGTAAATGGTCAGGCCAGTAAACCGGCAAGAACCGTGGCTGGAGATTTAAGCTTTTATTACCACAAAAGCCGTCCTACCGATTCAGAAAAGAAAACGGATATTGCTTTCGGAGCTATAATATCAAATCTAGGTGGTAAAGTTAATTATGGTTTAGACAAACAATATTTCTTGCCAACCCAACTAAAAGTGGGGACTTGCTTCACCGTGACGCCGGATTTGCAAAATAAATTTAATTTTCTACTCGACTTCAATAAACTATTGGTACCTACTCCTCAGAAAGATGGAAGTTTGCCAGAATACGGGATTGTACAAGCCTTATTCAAATCTTTTGGCGATGCACCTGATGGTTTTGCTGAGGAAATGAGAGAGTTCACTACTTCTCTAGGTGCAGAATATATTTATGAAAATATGCTGGCATTACGAGGTGGATATTTTTTCGAACCGCAATCAAAAGGTGGACGTAAATACGCTACCATGGGAGTTGGAATAAAATTGAAAGAACAATACGGACTAGATTTAGCCTATTTAATACCTACTACAGCGGGTAATCCTCTAGCAAATACCTGGAGATTTACCTTGCATTTCAATTTGGGCGAAAAATTAATCAAAAACACCGAGTAATATAAAACAGGATATCCATAAAAAAAGTGAGCCTTTTGGGGGCACACTTTTTTTTATTCCAAACCGAGGAAAAGACTTAAATTCCTAATCCGGCATATAACTTAACATCGTCTAACATAATTTTCTCGCCGCACATAATTACCAATCTTTCCACCACATTTCGCAGCTCTCTTACATTACCTGTCCAGGGCAGATTTTTCATATACTCCATTGCATCATCCGTAAAAAGTTTGGCCTGATCACCATACTCCTCCGAAACATCCTGCAAAAATTTATCACACAGAAGCGGAATATCTTCTTTACGATCGCAAAGTGCCGGCACATGAATTGGAATCACATTCAAACGATGAAATAAATCTTCCCTGAACTCATTTTCTGCGATAGCTTTTTTCAGGTCTTTATTAGTTGCGGCCAATACGCGTACATTGATTTTTATTTCTTTTTCGCCACCGACCCTCGTGATTTTTCCCTCTTGTAGGGCACGAAGTACTTTCGCCTGTGCCGAAAGGCTCATATCTCCTATCTCATCCAAAAATAAAGTACCACTATCCGCTTGTTCAAATTTACCTATACGCTGTTTAATTGCAGAGGTAAAAGCACCTTTTTCGTGTCCAAAAAGTTCTGACTCGATTAATTCGGAAGGTATGGCCGCACAATTCACTTCCACCAAAGGCTTTTTAAAGCGGTTTGACTTCTCATGTATTTGTTTAGCTACCATTTCCTTACCTGAGCCATTCGGGCCCGTAATAAGTACTCTGGCTTCTGTTGGAGCAACCCGATCGATCGTTTCCTTAACTTTGTAAATTGCACTGGACTCTCCTACAATTTCATTTAACTTATAAACCCGCTTTTTCAGCGTTTTAATTACCTCTACGTCGTTACTTTTTTCGATAGCATTACGCACAGTCACTAACAAACGGTTCAAATCCGGTGGCTTAGTAATAAAATCAAAAGCCCCTCTTTTTGTAGCCTCTACGGCGTTTTCTACATTACCAAAAGCCGATACCATTACAAATTGAGTAACAATGCCTTCCTCTTTGGCTTTAAGTAAAACATCGAGCCCATCCATTTTGGGCATTTTAATATCGCATAAAGCAACATCATATGGTGTCGACAATACCATTTCAAGTCCTTCCTGACCATCTTTAGCTTCGTCTACATCATATCCTTCGTATTCAAGTATATCCCTCAGGGCATCTCTAATACTTTTTTCATCATCTATTACAAGAAGTTTCGCCATTGGTGGAACATCAATATGGGTTAGTTGAAAAGCAACACGTAAATTCGATAAATAATTTTGTTATCACGTGGCAAGTTAATTAAAATCTTTCAAAAATGATAGGCCCTTAGCATGCATTCAATAAAGCAATGAAATTTATTTGTTTTAAAATTTCAACTAAACCAAAACAGCTAAAAAACGTTTAAATAAAAAAAGCAGGACTTATGCATAAGGTTGGTATTATTGGATCTGGAATAGCAGGATTGGCGGCCGCTATCAGACTTCAACTTAAAGGATGTGAAACTTTCGTTTTTGAGAGCAACACTTATCCGGGTGGAAAGCTAAGTGAGTTTACGATCAATGGATACAGATTTGATGCAGGTCCATCATTGTTTACCATGCCAGACTATGTCGATGAGTTATTTCTTCTTGCCGATAAGAACCCAAAAGAATATTTCGAATATACAAAACTTGACGAAATATGTCGTTACTTTTGGCAGGATGGGACAAAAATCAGCCTGCCCGCAGAAAAGATTGCTTTGATGAATACCATCAATCAAAACTTTGGAATAGAATGGAAAAATGTTGAAAAGTACCTGATTGAGTCCGATAGAAATTACCAAATTCTAGGTTCGCTATTTGTAGACAAATCACTGCATAAACTAAATACATGGGTTTCGAAAGAAGCATTTAAAGGATATTCAAATCTTCTAAATCTCGGATTATTCAAAACCCTGAACCAAAAGAACTCCAATTATTTTAAGAACCCAAAACTCGTTCAATTATTCAATAGGTATGCTACTTATAATGGTTCAGATCCATATCAAACTCCCGCAAGTATGAGTATAATACCTCATTTGGAATACAATATCGGGGCATTTTTCCCAAAAAACGGAATGAATGGAATTACAAATGCACTTTATAAGCTTGCCTGCGAAACCGGGGTAAAATTTAAATTTGATGAGCCTGTTTTGGAAATAATCACTCAAAATCAAAAGGCAACAGGTTTGAGAACAAAAAATAAAATATTACCTTTTGATTCCATAGTTTCAAATATGGATATTTCGCCTACTTACAGGAAACTTTTGCCAAAAGCCAAAGCCCCTGAAAAAATATTAAAACAAGAAAGGTCTGGTTCGGGTCTGATTTTTTATTGGGGTGTAAAAAAGAAATTTCCACAACTGGGATTACACAATATTTTCTTTTCAGATGATTATAAGGCCGAATTTCAGGCACAATTTCAAGAAAAGAATATTACCAATGATCCAACTATTTACCTGAACATTACCTCAAAACTTAAAGCGGATGATGCACCTGCCGATTGTGAAAACTGGTTTATTTTAATAAATGCCCCTGCAAATGAAAATCAGAACTGGGAAGAAATTACGGCAAGAACACGAAAAAATATTATCAAAAAATTAAGTAAAATATTGAATGAAAATATAGAAGAGCTAATAGAGGCTGAGGAACTTTTGGATCCACAACTTATCGAGATCAAAACTTCCAGCGGGCAGGGTGCTTTATATGGAACTTCATCTAACAGCCCTTTTGCCGCTTTTTTCAGGCATCCCAATTTCAGCAAACAATTCCAAAACCTGTATTTTGTAGGCGGAAGCGTGCATCCTGGTGGTGGTATTCCACTGGCTCTTTCTTCTGCCAAAATAATGGCAAATCAATTTTTTCAAACATAAATACCATGTTTTGATTTCCCGAAATTCAGGTAAAAAATACTTTCATAATCGGGAAAATATTTTTCCAAAAAAATGATTAAACGGTACGATAATTGCATGAGATTATAGGATTACTATTGAGTGAAACTATACTATCATGAAAACACTTCGACTACAGACCGGCCTGTTGTTATTTCTTGTACTTATATCTTTTTCATGCAAAAAAAAGAAAGCTATAAGTCCACTGGATAAGTCAAAAAATATTTGTCCTTTATTAAGTATTGCTGATGAAACCGGAAAGAGTATTCAGGATTATGAATACATTGAGAGTAAACTGGTAAGGATTTATGACAGAGACTCTATTCCGACTACTTTAATTTTCAGATACAATGAAAAGAAGCAAGTAAATAAAATGCAGGTTCAATCGGACAATTCATCTGAAAACTTTGATGTTTTGTATTTTTATGACGACCAAGGCAATGTAGCACGTACAAAGGCATCGATTGCCGGAATTGAATTTATGGAAAACACTTTTGTGATTACAGATAAAAAAATAACTTCTGTAGAAACAGTAATTAATTTATTTGGCAGAAGTATAGGTGCCAAAACCCGAATTGAATACAACAATAACAATGTCTCGAAAGTATACTCCAGTGTAGATAATGATCCTGAACTTTTGGCATTTGTAGGAGAATCTTATGACGACAAGCCACAATTTAGCCCCCCGGTTTACAAAATTGCAGCCTTAGGGTTTGTTGGGGTTGCCAATAATTTTTTCTCTTTCATGGGTGACAACAATCTTGTATCCGGCAAAATATACGATGAAAAGGGAAAAGTTGATCAGAAGATGGACTTCGCATATATCTACGACAAAAAGGGATTACCGATGCAGTGCCAAACAACGGTTTTAAGAAACGGGGTTTCCTTTACAAAATCTACCAGTTTTCAGTTTGCCTGCAACAATTAAAACTTTACTGCTTGATTACTAATAATCCTGGTGTAAAAACAGAGATCCCCGGTTTTGGCCGGGGATACTTTGTTATTTTAAGCAATATCAATCCGATTACGGATTAACAATTAATGGCGAATCTTTTCCACCGATGATAATCATCTTAGCATTAGGCGATTCAGCCAATTCTTTTTGAGCTTTTATGGCCTCGTATTTCAATTGCTTATCAGTAAGTGTAGAGGTAATAATTTCCTGATAATCGGCTATACCACGAGCCTCCACTCTTTTTCTTTCAGCTTCTTGCTTTTCTTTCTGGAGTACAAATTCCATCTTTTGAGCATCTTGTTCGGCATTTATTTTCGACTCAATAGCTTTTTTAACTGACTCCGGCAAAGTGATATTTCTTACCAATAACTGCTCAAGAATTAAGCCCCTCGTGGTAAAATCTTTTTCAATAGAGGTGAAAATCTTATTTTGAAATTCCTCTCTTTTTGAAGAATACAAAGACACTGCCTCATAATTTGCAGCCAGGTCTCTTATTCTTGTACGGGCAATGGGACGTACAATAATATCCCGGTAGGCTGTTCCAATTTCTCTGTAGATGGATGGGGCTTTATCCGGTAGTACTCTGTAAAGTACAGTAAGGTCTATTGTCACTTCCAATCCGTCTTTTGAAAGTGCCTTTATAGCATCGTCCCCTCTTTTATCGCCTTCATCGGCAATGCCAGACATCGTATAATTCTGGGTTTTTATATCAAACTCCTTCACTTCAATAAGCGGATTAACGAAATTCAATCCGCTTGGAAGTGCACCCTCCTGTACTTTCCCAAATAGTGTTTTAACACCAACAATACCCGGATCAATCTGCACCAGCATTTTTGAAAATGCCCACAATACCACCAATACAATTGATGCTATTCGCAAAGGTCGCGAAAGCCGCATTACCGGAGAGGCCGGATTATTGACTACAAAACTGGCTATCAAAGCCGCAATACCTAAAAACAGTAATATCATAGTGATCTTCATTTATTTGAACCGAAGTTACGATTTTATAAGCGAAGGCAGCAGATATTTGTACAAATGGTTACTAAACCTATTCTTTTCAGGCAAATTTCATAACAATACCTGTGTTAAATGGCAAGGCTTAATTTTGCCTGCGAAACTGCCCGCTTTCCATTCTTCGTTGCCTTTCCATTTCCCATACAAAAAACTTATCTTCACCAATGATTGCTTTTAATTTTTCGTCATTTTCGGCCATCATCTTTTTTCTGGTCTCTCTTTCAGCTTTAATTTCTTCTTTACTTTTTTTCTTATCCGCTTCCGGGTCAGGCCTTCGCATGCCACCATTTTCCGACATCCGTTGAAAATAAAGGTCATAAACCTTTTGATGTTGTTCTTCTGACAACTGCAGGTAATCAGTCATTTCGGCACTTATGCGGGTAGCCATTTGCTCCGGTGAAAAATTTTGTGCTTTCACTCCAAAAAGAGACAGAAACATAAACAAAACTACAATTGCTGATTTTTTCATTTTTGTTAATTATTAAATGTTCAACTGCAAATAGATGCGAAAAAGCTTCAAAAGTTTACTTTACATCGTTTCTTACGCATCAAAAAAATCAAATTTCTTAGTTTAGATAAATATTTGAAATTTCGCCAGAACAATTTAGCCTGAATTAAAGCATTTTATTGAAATAAAAACAGAAATTTTCATCAAATGAATTTAAATCTTAAAGCAGTAAAACAAAATACTTTTGATGCCATAGTAATTGGGAGTGGGGTGAGCGGTGGCTGGGCCGCTAAAGAACTTTGCGAAAAAGGCTTGAAAGTGTTGATGCTAGAGCGTGGACCTGACCATAAGCATATTGAAAGCTATACTCATGCACTTACTGATCCATGGGACCTACCCCATCACGGGCAAATTACCAATGAGCTGAAAGAAAAATTTCCATATATGACTTCAGAAGGGGCATATCCCATTAATGAAACTAACGATCAGTTTTGGTTACCTTATCAAGATAGTCCATATATAAGAGAGAAACCTTTTGATTGGTACCGGGGCAATGGCACAGGTGGCAAATCACTGCTTTGGGGAAGAATGGTTTTTCGATGGAGTGATTTAGATTTTGAGGCAAACCTCAAAGAAGGTGTTGCTATAGATTGGCCCATACGATATCGGGATATTAAACCCTGGTATGAAAAAGTAGAGCGATTTATTGGAGTAAGCGGTGAGGCTTTGGGTCTTGATCATTTTCCCGACAGTATCTTCCAGCCTCCCATGGAAATGAACTGTGTGGAAAAGGCATTTAAGCTAAAACTTAAAGAAAAATACGGAGACAAAAGAGTATTTACCATAGGTAGGGTTGCACATATTACCGATGCCACAGAAGAGCAAAAATCTCTGGGTCGAAGCAATTGCCAGTACAGAAATGCCTGTGCCAAAGGCTGTCCATACGGGGCTTATTTTAGCACTAATTCGGCTACCCTTCCGGCAGCAATGAAAACAGGAAACCTAACCTTACTCACAGATGCGGTGGTAACGCATATCATTTATGACGATAAAAATAAAAAAGCCCGGGGTGTTCATGTAATCGACAGTAATACCAAAGAAAGTCAGGAATATTTTTCAAAAATAGTATTCCTGAATGCCTCGACTCTGGGTAGTACACAAATTTTACTTAACTCCATATCGGATCGATATCCCAACGGACTTGGCAACGATAGCGGCGTGTTAGGTAACTACCTGATGGACCATCATTCGCGGGTAGGAGCCTCGGGTAGCGTAGAAGGATTTGAGGATGAATATTATTTTGGTAGAAGAGCAAATGGCATATTTATTCCAAGATTCAGAAACATAGGAAGCGATAAAAGGGATTACCTGAGAGGCTTTGATTTTCAGGGTGGTGCGAGTCGCAATAAAGGTATTAAAAGCAATGACAGTTTTGGTGTACAATTTAAGAATGATATGACAAGCCCCGGCTCCTGGCAATTTCAGATTACTTCGTTTGGAGAATGCCTGCCATACAAAGAAAACAGGGTCTATTTGCACGAATCGGAAAAAGATCAGTTTGGCATTCCTAAATTAGTTTTCAATGCTGAATACAAAGAAAATGAATATAAAATGCGGGTTGATATGAAAAATGACTCGGCAGAAATGCTGGAAGACTGTGGAGTTAAAAATATCCGTTCATTTGCCAAGGAAAACCCACCCTTAGGCCTATCAAAACACGAAATGGGTACAGCAAGGATGGGGCGTGACCCAAAAACTTCTGTATTAAATTCTCAGAATCAAATATGGGATTGCAAAAATGTGTTTGTCACTGATGGAGCCTGCATGGTTTCCAGCTCTTATGTAAACCCATCACTTACCTATATGGCTCTCACTGCCCGAGCGTCGGCTTTTGCTGTGGATGAACTGAAGAAAATGAATTTATAGGAGTTGCTCCGCATAATACTCCGGCTTAAAACCGACCAGAATTTTATCATTAAATTCCAAAACCGGTCTTTTGATTCCCGAACTATTCTGTAAAAGAAAATCAATTGCCGAAGATTCTTTATTTATTGCCGATTTTTCTTCCTCGTTTAGTTTTTTAAAAGTACTTCCTGTTTTATTTAAAATCTTTTCCCAAGGCTCTTTTTTGATCCAGGTTTCTAATTTATCCTTTGAAATACCCTCTTTTTTATAATTGTGAAATTCAAACTCCAAGTCATTTTCTTTTAACCAATCGAAAGCCTTTTTCATGGTATCGCAATTGGGTATCCCGTATATTTTTATCATTTCTAATTTAAAAAGTAGTTTAACATCATTTTAACAATACAACAATGGCATGGCTATTGCCGTTTCCCGAATAGTGTTTAATTTCGGTTTTTAATCTAAAAAATATTATGCGTTCAATCTATTTACTTCTGGTTCTGGTTTTTTTCGGTTGCAAATCCAATTCACAAGAATCCCAAAAAGATTTACCTGCTAAGACTGTTAGTACTACAGAAATTACCTGGCAGCCGGATTTTAATGCAGCACTGGCTGAAGCAAAACAAAGAGGAGAATTGCTTTTTGTGGAATGTTACCTTCCAACCTGTCCGGTATGCCAGAGCATGGAGCCGTTTTTCAAAACTCCCGAAGTTGCAAAAAAATACAACAGCTCATTTATAAATTTTAAACTGGATGGTGGCAAAGCCGAGTTGGTTAAACAACTGAATGACCGTAATATCTGGATGCCCAGTTTCCCGCAGTTTCTGTTTTTTGATGGAGATGGAAATCTGGTTCATCAATCGGAAGTGAGTCCAAGTATAGAATCAATGGTTGGAATTGCTGATGCGGCGTTAGATCCAAATAAACGAGCATCCAGTTATAAAAAAAGATACGAAAATGGAGAACGTAATATGGATTTATTGGCCAATTACGCGGCTTTTGCCAGAATAACCAGAGACACTACAGCCGGGATTGAAGCCGCTTCCGAATTATTCAAGATTTTCCCAAAGGATCAGATTAGCACTGAATTGAGCTGGAAGCTGACCAAAAAATGTGTTTCGGATGTGGACAATGGTTTTGCCCAATATTGGTTTGCACATAAAGATGTGGCCAAAGCTTTTGAAACGCACGAAGGACACCCCGGAAACGAAGACAATATTTTGGGTGGCATTATTCAAAACTCCTTGTATGGCAAACGTGGCAAAGATTACGATATAGCTAAATTAAATAAAATCAAAGAATACATGCGTCAGTCAGGTGCCGGACAATACGTAGATGCAGTAACCTGGGAATTCGAAACTAAGGCTCAGATCAGGGAAAATCATCCCGAAAAAGCATTAGCAATCGGAAACAAAATGATAAACGCCTATCATGGAAA
Organism: Jiulongibacter sp.; assembly: GCA_024645245.1. Taxonomy (GTDB): domain Bacteria; phylum Bacteroidota; class Bacteroidia; order Cytophagales; family Spirosomataceae; genus JAHEBN01. The sequence continues at coordinate 13,342 of JAHEBN010000047.1, forward strand.
TGGCTCAGCCTACGTATACATAGTTCGAGTCTTTAATGATAATTTCCCAAATAATAATTATCTGGCTGATGCCCGTAAATGGCTGGAAGAAGCTAAACCACTTTTAAATCAGGATAACATGAAGGCAGAATATTTTTATGAATCGGCAAGAATATACCAGAAAGCAGGAGATAAAGTAAAAGCCAAAATTGATGCAGAACAGGCAAAAGCTTTAGCTGTTAAAACAGCCGGTACCAATATGGCCAAGTTTGACGCCTTACTTAGCAGTTTGAATTGATTTTGATATAAAAAGCTAATATAAAGAGGTTGACTTCAAAAAAAAGTCAGCCTTTTTTTGCACAATTATTTGATTTTAAAGTCTCATTTGCTAATCTTCTCCACTTCTATACCGATAGACATAAGCCCTACCAATGGATCAGGACGCATGTTTTGTTGTATTTCAAAAGTATACTTTCCTACATAAGGAAATTGAAAGGAAGTATATTGCCCGGCACCAATCCGGTGATCAAATAAATCGCCTAATCCATCGCCTTTTGGTTTACCGGTTTTCTCGTCAAAAAGGATAAGCTCCTCCATGCCTTGTTCCAACACTTTGCCGGTGGAGTCTTTCAGCGTATTTTTTAAGTAAAGATTATAATACGGATAACCAACTGCATTGCGAATCATGTAGTTGATACGTAGGGGTTGCGAGTTATCATTTATTTCAAATTGAAATTTCTGGATATTCGCAATTTTCCATTCACCATTTTGAAAGTCACGAATTTCTTTGTAAACAGCCTGATCGCCACAGGAAATCAGGAAAAAGGCTACCACTACAGCAAATAAGTTAATCTTTCTTTTCATTTGGTCTTTGACCGTTTCTGTTATTATTACGATTTCTATTATTTTTCTTGCGTTTTTGTTTTGATTTACGAAGAGCAAGTTTCTTATCGAGCTGATCAAGTTCCTGATTAATAGGCTCTTTAGTAAGTTCCAAATCTTTCATTTGGCTTAATTCATCGAGGCTCACCGGCTTCAGGTTTTTCTTGTTCATTTCCTGTATTTTGATCACCTGCGGGCAAGGAACGGAGTACCAATTGGAGTCATTTTTATACGAAAACCACATCAGTTTTCTAAAAATATCCGTTTTTTGCAAATAGGCTTCACCTTTTTCAGTAAACAAGGGTTTATCTACTTTTGGAATATCCTGCAGAGCGTCTACATAAGTTTCCAATTCGTAATTGAGGCAACATTTCAGGCGTCCACATTGGCCGCTCAATTTAGCCGGATTCAGGGATAAATTCTGATATCTTGCGGCAGCAGTTGGTATGGTTTTAAAATCAGTGAGCCAGGTTGAACAGCATAATTCGCGTCCACAAGAGCCCAATCCACCAATTCTGGAAGCCTCTTGTCTCAGGCTAATCTGACGCATTTCTACCCGAATTCTGAATTCACCGGCGAGCATTTTGATTAATTCCCGAAAATCCACCCGGTCTTCAGCAGAATAATAGAAAGTAGCTTTGGCATTATCGGATTGGTATTCCACATCAGACAGCTTCATGGTGATGTTTAATTCCTTCACCATTTCACGCACCCGGTACATTGTTGGCAGGTCCCGATTTATTGCCTGCTGATGCTTCTCCATATCTCTATCTGTAGCAATCCGGAGAATCTTCGTTAATTCATCGTTATCCGAGATTCCTTTTTTGATCAATTGTAACCTGACTAACTCACCCTGAAGTGATACAGTACCAATGTGATATCCGGTAGCCATTTCACAAGCCACAAAATCACCCGTATAAAGTTCCAGATTATTTGAATTGCGGAAATATTCTTTTCGGCCACCTTTAAATTTCACCTCCACTACATTATATCTGATGGTTGCCGGTAACTCCAGGTCAGAAAGCCAATCGAATGAATTCAGTTTGGTGCAGCCGCTACTGCAACTCCCGCTTCGGCAACCTGCCGTATTTTTATGATTCGTTTTATCGTCGGAAAGAATAGCTGTTACGGTACCACAACTTCCGGACGAACACTGTCCACATGCCATATTAAATATATATATAGACGGACCCAAGGTCCGGTTGATTTAGAATTGCCCACATTACACTTATCCAATTCACTTCCGGGCTTTCTTTGTAAATAAAACCAAATATACCTACATTTTCTAAAAATCTGTCAATTCGAATCTGAACTTAAAATCTTAAGAATATCCTGACCAATGTCTTTTCGGTAATATTTCCCGGAATACTTTATTTTTCTGGCCAACGATTGAGACTTCCTTATGGCAGCTGCTGTTGATCTTGCCATGCCTGTAAGAGCCATTACGCGTCCACCGTTAGTTACAATATCCCCGTTTTCATTATTTGTAGTACCTGCATGAAAAATCAGGGTATCGTTTCCAGACTCAGGAATTGTCATTTTAGCCCCTTTTTTATAGTCTTCCGGATAACCTCCTGCTACCACAACTGAGGTAACGGCAGATTTTGGATTAATTTTTAAAGTAATTTTATCCAGTTTACCATCTGCCGCTGCTTTGAGCAATCTTACCAGGTCCGTCTTAATTCTAGGTAAAACCACCTCTGTTTCCGGATCACCCATACGCACATTGTATTCTATTACTTTTGGCTCGCCATTGTCATTCATCAGGCCAATGAAAATAAAACCAACATAATGGATTTTTTCTGCCTGAAGCCCAGCTAAAGTTGGTTTCACCACCAATTCCTCTACTTTTTTCATAAAGGCCTCATCGGCAAAAGGCACTGGAGAAACGGCACCCATTCCGCCGGTATTTAATCCGGTATCGCCCTCTCCTATTCGTTTGTAATCTTTGGCCTCTGGCAAAATCACATAATTTTTACCATCCGAAAGAACAAAAACGGATAATTCTATTCCTTTTAGAAATTCTTCAACCAACACCTTATTTCCGGCCTCGCCAAATTTTGATTCTTCCAGCATTTCCCGCATGCTGTTTTTAGCTTCGGCAAGTTCATCGGTAATAATTACACCTTTACCAGCAGCAAGACCGTCGGCTTTTAGCACAAAAGTACCTTTTACCGTTTCCAGATATGCATTTGCTTTATCTAATTGCCCTTTCACAAAAGTTTGAGAGGCCGCCGTTGGTATTCCGTATTTCAACATAAAATCCTTGGAAAAATCTTTGCTTCCCTCCAATTGTGCACCATTTGAATCGGGGCCAATAATTCGGATTCTTCTTAATTTTTTATCGGCTTTGAAATAATCCACCACTCCTTTCACAAGCGGTTCTTCAGGGCCAACGACCACCATTCCGATTTCATTTTCGAGAACAAAATTGCCTATCTTTTCAAAATCATTATAGCCAAAAGGAAGATTGGTAGCGATTTGAGCTGTTCCGGCATTACCGGGAGCCACGTAAAGGTTTTCACATTGATTCGATTGGGCGATTTTCCACGCAAATGTATGCTCACGACCACCCGACCCAAGAATTAATATATTCATTGAAATTCATTATTTGCTACAAAGGTCGGGAAGAAAATTCTTTTTTCAGAATTAACCTCTAATTCAAAATTCCTTTAGCTGAATTAAATCCACCTTTTTTTTAAGAACAGACCGAAAACAGAATGATTAAAAAAAAATAAGAAATGAGCACTAAAGACTGGAGAATAGGATAGGCAAATTCACAATAATTCCTAGTTTTGTAAAAACCATTCTTTTTGCATGAATTCAATTTCCATCTGTGCTGTATTCGATATCGGAAAAACAAATAAAAAACTTTTGGCTTTTAATACCCATTACGAAAAAGTATACGAAGTTCAAGTGAGTTTCGAAGAAATCACAGATGATGATGGGATCAAAGGAGACGATTTAGAATCGCTGTCGAAATGGATAAAAGATGAATTCACAAAGCTTAGAAACCATCCGGAATTTGAGATAAAAGCCGTAAATATTTCGGCATATGGGGCAAGTCTGGTACACCTCGATATACATGAAAAGCCGGCTACACCTTTTTATAATTACCTTAAAACATTCTCTACCAAACTAAGAAAATCTTTCGAAAAAGATTACAATCAGGAAGGTGATTTTTTTGTAAAAACGGCATCTCCAGATTTAGGAATGTTAAATTCCGGCCTTCAATTATATTGGCTGAAATACGAAAAACCGGCTCTTTTTGAAAAAGTTAAATACACATTTCACCTGCCACAATATTGCAATTTTTTACTTACAGGTGAAAAATATGCAGAGAAAACGAGCATTGGTTGTCATACAGCTATTTGGGATTTTACAAAAAAACAATACCACGAATGGCTGGAAAAAGAAAATATCAGCTCGATTCAATTGCCCATTATTGATACGTTCCACACTACTTTGGATAAAACCGGGAGCTTTTATCACGGAGTGGGAATCCACGACAGCTCGGCAGCCCTGGTACCCTACCTTATTGCGGAAAAAGATCCATTTATTCTACTTTCCACAGGTACCTGGTGCGTAACCATGAATCCTTTTAACGACACGGTGCTCACAAAAAAGGAATTGCAAAATGATTGCCTGAATTTCATTAGCTATAAAGGTGATATAGTAAGAGCGTCCCGTTTATTTTCGGGTAATGAGCACAACAGGCAAAGCAAACATTTGGCAGATTATTTTCATAAAAGTGAAGATTATTATAAAACTGTGAGCTATGATCCAAATCTGGTAATGCGACTCCGTCAAAAGCACAAACAGGTAATGCCGCAAGATACTGCCGTAGGAGAGCTTATTGATTGTCCTTTTGTGGAACGAAATTTAAACCTATTTCAAACGTATGAAGAGGCATATCATCAGTTCATAATAGATTTAGTAGCACAGCAAATGGCTTCAATGCGACTGACCTATGGAAATAAAGCCCCGTCCAAGATTTATGTTGACGGAGGGTTTGCGAAAAACAAAATTTTCATGAATCTACTTTCCATTGCTTGTTTCGATAAGCAGGTTTATGCCTCCGATTTGGCTCAGGCATCTTCTTTGGGTGCAGCTTTGGTTATTGCAGATAAATGGACTCAAACAAAATTCACTTCTGAACACCTTCCTTTAATTGCATACTAAATATTTTTAGGGATATTAATCTTTCATTAATAGGAAATTATCGGCTTTGTCTTTATTTTGGTAAACTTTATCAGGTTCTCAATTCAGATAAGATCTATTGGGTTCCAAAATTAGCTCGTTAAAAAAAATCAACCCGATGAAATTGAAATTACTTATCCTGGCTTCAGCCCTGCTAAGTACCTTGGCTGCACTTAATTCCTGTAATTCAGATCAAGCCGAAGAAGTGAGCGACAAATTGGACTACAATTTCCATATTCGTCCTATATTATCTGACCGGTGTTTTAAATGTCACGGCCCGGATGCAAAAAAAAGAGAATCTGGCCTTAGGCTTGATACACCCGAGGGTGCCTATGCGGCACTAAAAGATAATCCAAAATCACACGTAATTGTACCCGGGAAACCAGAAATGTCGGAAGTTTATCTGCGGATAAGCAGTAAAGACACCTCTGAAATTATGCCTCCGCCGAATTCCAATCTGGCACTTACCGAGAATGAAATTGAATTAATAAAAAAATGGATAGATCAGGGGGCAGAATATAAACCACATTGGGCTTTCATTATTCCTGAAAAAGCTAAACTTCCTAAAGCAGATAAAGATTGGGTTCGCAACGAAATTGACTATTTTGTTTTCTCAAAAATGAAGCAGATTAATCTCGAACCAAACGATGAAGCAAGTAAAGAAAATTTACTAAAACGTGTTCATTTAGATCTCACCGGGCTTCCTCCTACCTTGAAACAGCAAGAAGATTTCCTTTCTGATAATTCGGAAAAGGCCTATGAAAAAGTAGTGGATCAATTACTTGCAAATAAACATTTTGGAGAAAAAATGGCCTTACCCTGGCTTGACCTTGCCCGATATGCCGACTCTCACGGTTATCAGGACGACGGCCTTCGCACCATGTGGCCCTGGCGTGATTGGGTGATTCATGCTTTTAATTCAAATTATTCCTACAAAAAATTTGTAAGCTGGCAGCTTGCAGGTGATCTGATACCGGATAAAAACAAAGAATCGATGTTGGCAACCGGCTTTAATCGCAATCATAAAATTACGCAGGAAGGTGGGGTAATAGATGAAGAATACCGGATAGAATACGTGACCGACCGCACGAATACTTTCGGGAAAGGTATTCTGGCTTTAACATTCGAATGTGCCCATTGCCACGATCACAAGTATGACCCCATCTCGCAAAAAGATTATTACCGAACTTTTGCTTTTTTCAATCAAGTTCCTGAAAAAGGTATTTTTGGAACCATAGACGCCTCTTTTGCCGATCCGCCAAACATGGCGATTAGCAACGATGATGTAAAATCGATCCTGAATTTTGTAAATAAAAAAGATACCGGCCGGCTGGATGTAATGATCATGCAAGACTCGCTGAATATCCGACCCACCTATTTATTGGAGCGTGGTAATTACGATGCTCATGGAGCACAGGTTACATTCGGATTACCGCCCGATATCATGAAATTTGATACCACTAAATTTCAGAAAAACAGATTGGGACTTACCCAATGGCTTTTTGATGATAAAAACCCCATTACTTCGCGGGTTTTTGTAAATAGAATCTGGGAACAAATATTTGGTCGTGGTATAGTAAAAACTACGGGAGATTTCGGAATGCAAGGTGAGCTGCCAAGCCACCCGGAATTACTGGACTGGCTTGCCGTCGATTTCAGGGGAAATGGTTGGGATATTAAACGACTAGTTAAGCAAATGGTGATGTCGGCCACGTACAGGCAATCTTCTGAAATCAGGAAAGAGCATCTAAATAAAGATCCTGAAAATATTTTATTGGCCCGAAGTAGCCGAACCAGACTCGCTGCAGAATTAGTTAAAGACCTCACTTTGTATTCCTCCGGATTATTGAATGAAGAAATAGGTGGGCCAAGCATAAAACCCTATCAGCCAGATGGATTGTGGGAAGTTGCAACTAGTGGCCGGGGAACCCTGGCCAAATACGTGCAAGATCATGGCAGTGATTTATACCGCCGGGGCATGTATGTTTTTATAAAGCGAACTGTGCCACCGCCATCCATGCTGATTTTTGATGCCAGCAACCGCGATCAATGCGAAGTACAAAGACTTCGAACTAATACGCCATTACAGGCTTTGGCCATGATGAATGATCCAACAGTGCGGGAAGCCTCAAGGGTGATGGCCTCCACTTTGGCAGATCAAAAAAACTCAAGTCAGGAAAAACTTGAAATGGCTTTCAGAAAAATTGTTTGCCGGAAACCCACTGACCAAGAGTTAAAAGTACTTCAGGAGTATTATGAGGAAGAAACAACGTATTTTAATATTAATAAAAACAAGGCTATTGAATTATTAAAAGTCGGAGAAACAAAAGGCAAGCCTGAGGTGAAAACTATTGAAAAAGCCTCCTTAATGCATTGCATTCAACTGATATATAATATGGAAGAGACCATAGTAAAAGTATAAAATCATGAACAAAGAATTTCTGGATCATAGATTAAACGTTAACCGAAGGCACTTTTTGGGAAAAGCCGCTCTGGGCTTGGGTGGAGCTGCACTGGGATCTTTACTTATTCCCGACTTATTTAATTTTGGAGAAAAAACTTCCGAATCATTACCCGTCGGTTTACCTCATTTTGCCCCAAAAGCAAAACGCATCATTTATCTCTTTCAAAACGGAGCCCCAAGCCAATTAGAAAGTTTTGATTACAAACCGATGCTCAATAAAATGGCCGGTGAAGACCTGCCAGAATCCATCCGGAACGGGCAGCGATTGACAGGTATGACTTCGGGTCAAACCAAATTCCCTTTAGTTGGCTCTTATTACGATTTCAAACAATACGGTAAATCAGGCACCTATGTAAGTGACCTTTTTCCAAATATTGCCAAGATTACAGACGATATATGTGTGGTGCGATCCATGCATACCGAAGCGATAAATCACGATCCGGCACTTACTTTTATGCAAACCGGTGCACAGGTGGGCAATCGCCCCAGTATGGGTGCCTGGATGAGCTATGGCCTAGGCAGTGAAAATAAAAATTTACCGGCATTTTGCGTGCTTTTATCACGCGGTAGAGGAAATGGGCAAGGTGTATATTCCAAACTATGGACGAATGGATTTTTAGACTCCACACATCAGGGGGTAACTTTTAGTAGCGGCGAAGACCCGATCTTATACCTGAAAGATCCCGATGCACTGGACAAAGAATCCAGAAGAAAAATGCTGGATAAACTGGCACAAATGAATAACTTGGGATTTGAAGAAAACGGAGACCCCGAAGTACAAGCCAAAATACAACAATACGAGATGGCCTATCGCATGCAAACTGCGGTGCCAGAACTTACTGATCTTTCAAAAGAATCGGATGCAACCATAAAAATGTACGGACCGGAATGTCTGGTGCCCGGCTCCTATGCTGCCAATGTGCTATTGGCCCGAAAACTATCGGAAAGTGGGGTGAGGTTTGTACAATTATATCATCAGGGATGGGATCAACATGGTAATCTGGCCAATGAAATGGCACTTCAGGCAGAAGAAACAGACCGGGCTTCAGCAGCATTAATTCTGGATTTAAAACAAAGAGGATTGTTGGATGAGACTTTAGTAATATGGGGGGGTGAATTTGGCCGGACCAATTACTGTCAGGGAAATTTCACTAAAGAAAATTATGGACGTGATCATCACCCGCGAGCATACAGTATCTGGATGGCTGGTGGTGGTGTAAAAGCAGGAACGGTATATGGCGAAACCGATGAGTTTGGTTATAATATCATTAAAGATCCAGTTCATGTTAATGATTTTCATGCCACAATCATGCATTTGATGGGTCTTAATCACGAACAATTAACCTATAAACACCTCGGCCGTAGGTACCGACTGACCGATGTAGCCGGAAAAATTATACCGGGAATAATAACCTGAAAATGACCTAGATGACCATAAAAAGCATTATAAGCCTATTGCTCCTGCTATTTTTTAACTTTAAAGTACAAAGTCAGCAAAGTAAACCACGAGTAATGGTTCTGACAGATATAGAAAACGAACCCGACGATGCGATGTCTATGGTTCGATTTTTACTTTATAGCAATCAATTCAATGTTCGTGGTTTGGTTGCTACAACTTCCATTCATCAAAAAGACAAAGTAGCGGATTGGCGAATTAAAGATATTTTAAAGGCCTACGGCAAAGTTTACGACAAACTATCCCAACATGAAGAAGGATTCCCGACTTATGAGGATTTAATGGGAAAAGTTAAAAAAGGACTTCCTGAATACGGCATGCAAGGTGTGGGAAAAGGAAAATCATCCGAAGGCTCAGATTGGCTAATAAAAGAATTGAAAGCATCCAATGAACCACTTTGGGTTTTGGCCTGGGGTGGCACCAATTGCCTTGCCCAGTCGCTCTATACCATGAAAGAAGAGCTTTCGGCAAAAGAATTAAACACCCAGCTTCAAAAATTAAGAGTTTACACTATTTCTGATCAGGATGACTGCGGGCCCTGGATCAGGCGTACTTTCCGAAATATTTTTTATATAGTAAGTCCGGGCACCTGGGCCGATAAGCACGACGGATACTTTTATTCTACGTGGTCAGGAATTTCGGGTGAGCAGCATTATCATTTTGCATCAGGTGCCGACACCTCGTTTGTCAGTAATACCTGGGTGGATAAATACATTCAGAATGGCAAAAGCGAACTTGGAGACGAATATCCGGATATAGAATACATTATGGAAGGCGATTCACCATCCTTTATGTTTTTGATAAATAATGGCCTGAATACTCCTTCACACCCGGAATATGGTGGCTGGGGCGGTAGATATGAACTATATACACCAAACAAACAAAAGTGGTTTTGGACGCCTGAAACCAGACCGATATATACCAATGCGGTAGATAAAGTACAAGGAATTGACGGTAAGTTTTACGCTGATAACCGGGCAACAATCTGGCGATGGAGAGAGCAATATCAAAATGATTTCGCCGCACGCATGGCCTGGACCCACAGTAAATTCGAAAATGCAAACCATCCGCCTGAACCCAGAATCAACACCAGCGGTAGCACCGTAATTACCAGTTTAGACAGTATAAAAATATCGGCAGAAAGAAGCATAGATCCCGACAATAATTTACTAAACTACAATTGGTTTGTTTATTACGAAGCCGGAAGCACATTCGTTCCCGGTCAACTAATCATTTCAGAAAATAAACGTGAAGCCACATTTAAAGCACCCGCAGTTATGAAACCAGAAACTTATCACCTGATACTAGCTCTTACTGACAACGGTGAGCCGGCATTAACCCGATATCGAAGAATAATCATTAATGTAAATCCATGAATAGATGGTATAAAATATTCGATTACCTGATCTATGGTCTGCTGACCTTTCTGATAGTGCTTTGGATCGGGGAAAATAAAATCGACATTAATCCTTACTGGCTTACTATAGGAAGGTTACATCCTTTATTATTGCATCTACCAATAGGTTTTCTGGTAATTTTGGTCTTTTTGTTCATTTTTAAAAAAGAATTTCCGGAAGAACTATTTCAGAAATCTTTCAGGCTTCTTGCCACCATGAATGCAGTCATTGCCATACTGACTGCCATTTTCGGATTGATTTTAAGCCTTGATGAAGGATATAACCCTGAACAATTAAAACTGCACAAATGGTGGGGACTTACTCTGGCATTTTTTGCATTCATGATTTCAGTATCTTCAGAAAAAACCCGGTTTCAAAAAATATTATTACCAATTGGAATCTTAACAATGATTTTTGCCGGACATTTTGGGGCTAACATTACTCATGGAGAAAATTTTCTTACTCAGGCATTTGAAAAAAAACAAAAATTTGATCTGGAAATTCCAATTTATAATTCCGCCATTTTTCCGATACTCGAAAACAAATGCCTGAGTTGCCATAATGACAAAAAAAACAAGGGAGAATTGAATATGGCAAGTTTGGAAAAATTACTTAGAGGAGGAAAAAATGGAGAAATATGGAAAGCCGGAGATGCCCTGCACAGCCATATTATCCAAAGAGCAAATTTAAATTTAGACGATAAAAAACACATGCCGCCCAAAGGCAAGCCGCAATTGACAAATGAGGAAATAAAACTACTCAATGAATGGATAAATCAGGGAGCTAAAACGAATATTTCTTTTAGAAGCTTGAAACCTGAAAATAAATTGAAAAGCCTAATCGAAAGCATATTTTTAAGCACCAAAAATGCGGAAGAAAAAAAATATACCTTTTCGGCGGCAGCTACTTCTACTTTAGAAAAGGTAAATACGCCATTTTGCTCGGTTGTACCCCTTGCCAGTAATTCTCCTGCTCTATCAGCAGATTTTTATGTTTCGCAAAAATTTGATCCAAAAGTCCTGGAAAACCTCAAGCAGATTTCAGACCAGTTAGTTAGCCTCAATCTGAACAAAATGGCTGTAAGTGATGAACAAATACCCCTTATTTCTGAATTCAAAAATCTGGAAAAATTAAACCTGAATAATTCAGAGATCACAGGCAAAAATCTGGGACTTTTAAGCAAATGCAAAAACTTAAATTCGATAAGCCTAAGCGGCTGTAAGCTTACTAATGAAGCATTTAAGCAATTAGCTCAACTTAAAAACATCAAAGAATTATACCTTTGGAATACCGGGATTAGTGAAAAAGATATTGCAAGTTTTAAAAGTACAAACAAAGAGGTTTCGGTATTTACAGGTTTTGATGAAAGTATGGCCGAAAAATTAAAACTCAACCCACCTCAGTTGGTAAATAAAACTAAGGTACTCACCGGAAACGAAAAAGTCGAACTAAAACATTCATTGAACGCAGTAGAAATCAGATATACCACCGATGGCACAGACCCGGATTCAAGTACCGGAACTATCTACAATAAAGAAATCCGGATAAATGATTTTACTCAAATTACAGCCATTGCCTCTAAAGAAGGATGGTTTTCAAGCAATTTAGTTCGTTTTAGTTTTTTCAAAAGTGGAATAAAAGCCGATACAGCTTATTTACTTAGCATGCCACATGAGCAATATCCGGGAAATGGTGCCAGCACCGTAATTGATCAAAAAGCCGGTGACAAAGATAATTTTAAAGACAAAAGCTGGATTGCCTATAAAGAGAAAAATGGGGAAATATTGATAAAATGCAAGCCCACAGTTAAAAATTTGACAATCAGTTATTTAATCAGCCAGGGCAGCTATATCATGCCGCCTTCGGAAATAGAAATCTGGGCCGGAAACGATCGTAACAATTTAAGGAAAATAGAAACCAAAAAGCCCAGGCAGCTCAGTAAACCTGAACCAAATACGGTAGCCGGAATATCATTTAGCTCAAATCAAAACTTTACTTTTTACAAAATTATTGTCAAACCTTTAAGTCGTTTACCCATTTGGCACGCCGGAAAAGGGCAAAAAGCCTGGGTATTTTTAGATGAAATTTATTTAAATTAAGATGCATAAAATCCTTATTCTCGTATTCTTAACTTTTCCAGTTTTGGCACAAAAAACTCCTGAACCTTATGGAGTTTTACCCTCAGAAAGACAGCTGGCCTGGCATGAAACACAGCTTTATGGCCTTATTCATTTTACTCCAACTACATTCGAAAACAAAGAGTGGGGATATGGAGACGCTGATCCAAAAATCTTTAATCCTCAGAATTTTGATGCCGATCAAATTGTAAATGCCGCCAAATCGGGTGGTTTAAAGGCTTTAATTTTAGTTGCCAAACATCACGATGGTTTCTGTCTTTGGCCCACCAAAACTACCGAATACAATATCTCAAAAAGCCCATGGAGAAATGGAAAAGGCGATATGGTGCGAGAAATAGAACAAGCCTGTAGAAAAGCAGGATTAAAATTTGGCGTTTATTGTTCACCTTGGGATCGAAATAATGCGAATTACGGCACACCGCAATATCTTGAAATCTACAGGGCACAATTAAAAGAGTTATACAGTAACTATGGCGACATTTTTATGAGCTGGCACGACGGTGCCAATGGTGGTGATGGATATTATGGTGGAGCAAATGAAAAACGTAAAATAGACAATACCACCTATTACGACTGGTTTAATACCTGGGAAAACATCACCCGCGTAATGCAACCTATGGCCAATATCTTCTCCGAT
>JAHEBN010000048.1 GCA_024645245.1 Jiulongibacter sp.
CGACAAACCCAAAAAGAAATGGGGAGGCTTATTAGGCCGATTAAGTAAGAAATAAGAAATCTACTATTTGGGAAATTCTATCTTTCAAAAGTAGAATTCTGATTTTCTTAGAATTCTTTTCCTGCATTTTAAAAACATCAAACCTTTCGGCTTGCAGATTATGCCTTACTTTGGGGTCGATCGGAAATAAGCAACACTAATTTCACTTTAGATAATCTAAATATGTTGACTAAATTATAAAGCCTGAAATTTTCTACAAAAGCTAAAATCTCCGAATATATTTAACCTATTTTGAGCATTATTTCCTGCATTTTTTCGTTAATCAATTAGTTCTGATGAAATAATAAACCATTTTTAAGGACTCCCAAAATCAAACAAACGCATTTTTATCACTTTTTTAAGGTATCTTTGTGTTAAACCAAACCACCCTTATGAGCTCAGCTGCCACAATTAAGTTTAATATGAAAGACCGCCCGGAATTCGTAAGAGAATTGCGAAGCAAGGTCAATCAATATTTTAAAGACAATAATATTTCGAAGCACGCCAATCTGAACATGAAATTGAAGACCGCCTTTATGATTGGCCTTTATTTTATTCCATTCATTTTAATGGTTACAGGTGTATTTCAATCGGCTGGAATGATCTGGCTGATGTGGCTTTTGATGGGTTTCGGCATGTCGGGTATTGGTCTTTCTATTATGCACGATGCCAACCACGGTTCTTATTCCAAAAATCAGAAAGTGAATAATGCCCTCGGTTATTTGATTAATTTTTTAGGTGCTTATCATGTAAATTGGAAAATACAGCACAATGTTTTGCATCATACTTTCACCAATATCGATGGACATGATGGTGATATCGAGAATCCGATCATGCGTTTCTCTCCTACTCAGCCCAGAAAATCTTTTTTTAGATTTCAGGCATTTTATGCCCCGTTTTTATACAGCTTAATGACCATTTACTGGTTTGTAAGTAAAGATTTTGAAAGGGTGGTTCGTTATCACAAACAAGACTTATTGACAGCACAAGGACTTACTTTTAGTAAAGCCTTGTGGCAGGTGGTATTTAATAAAGTATGGTACATCTTACTTACATTGGGCTTACCATTACTAGTGGTTGATTTACCCTGGTATCAATTGATTGGTGGATTTTTGATGATGCATTTTGTTTGTGGATTGTTTCTTGCACTTATTTTCCAACCAGCCCATGTAATCGAAGAAACCAATTTCTTTATTGCTGATGAGCAAGGAAATCTGGAAAATAATTGGGCGATTCATCAATTAAGAACTACCGCAAATTTTGCTAATAAAAGTGTACTTTTCTCCTGGTTCGTAGGCGGACTTAATTTTCAGATTGAGCATCACCTGTTTCCTACAATTTGCCATATTCATTACAAGAAAATATCTAAAATTGTAAAAGCCACAGCCGAAGAATACAACATTCCTTATTATCAACATAAAACTTTCCTCAATGCCGTGGTGAGTCATTTTAGTATGTTGAATAGCTTAGGTACAGGAAGTTACGATAAGAAAATAGCGGCTTAATATTTTAAAAACATTAGCCTTAATGAATTTAATTGGTGCTTAATTCTTTATATATTGTTGTAACCAAAGCATCGCCTTTTATAAAACCACTTCCAAAGTTATTTTCGTAATTTTTGGTGAGGTTCATGGCAAGTATATCTTCGAGTGATTTTCCCAGTCGGTAGTTGGTTTTTACAGCATCCCTCAGACTCATTACCGCATCCCGTACATTTTCATAGTCCTTTTTAGTCGCTAAATCGCCGTGACCAGGAATTACTACGGTTTCATCGTCAATTACCGTAAGTATTTTAGAAGCCGCTGCTATCCAACCATTTACAGAGCCGCCGGAATTAAGATCTATAAACGGAAAGCGTCCCTTCATAAAACAGTCACCGGTATGAATAACATTGCTTTGGGGCAAATATAAAATAGCATCTCCATCGGTATGGGCATGGTGCACATGAAAAATCATGATATATTCATTATTCAAATAAACATTAAGACCTTCCGAAAAAGTAATAACCGGCCAGGAAGCTTCAGGAGAAGGCTTGGGTGCTTGAGTAAACTTTATTATGGAACTGTCTGCAGAAAGTCTTGCACGTACATTTTCATGGGCAAAAATAGTGGCTCCCATTTGTGCAAATTTTTCATTTCCACCCGAATGATCGCCGTGGTAGTGCGTATTAAACAAAAACTTAACCGGACCCGTTTGAACTGCCTGAATGGCATTATTTATTTTATCAGACAGGGGAGCAAACTGATCATCGATAAGGATATTTCCGTCTTTACCAGTCAATACCATCATATTACCCGCCCCAGACCATTGTAACATATGAATGTGATCGTTAACAGGAATCGTTTTAATTTCTGCTTCATCGTAGTTTGGCTGGGCAAAAACGGCAAAATTTAGAAGTAGTAGAATATGAAGAGAAAAAGTTAATTTAGATTTCATATAAATGTATTTAAAGTGACAGAACTTTATACAAGATAATTAAGAATTCAGAAAATAAGCTTAAAAATCAACAAGTGGATAAATTTTAACTACGAAAGTAGATTTTATAGAAATATTCCGATTTTGAAGCAACAGAATTTTCCTGATTTTGTCATTCTAAAAACCTTAATTATGTCATCCAAATTTCTACTATTTTACTTGTTCACTTCAGCCGTTTGGGCTCAAAATAAAGACTGGATTGCTCCTGTTCTGAATAAAGAGTTCAAATCCTTAAATGTTCGTGATTTTGCGATTGATTTCTATAAGAAGGAAGCATACCTTACTATTCACAGCCCCAATGAGGAAATATCAGCTATTTTCAAAGTAAGGCAAAAAAGCGGAAAATGGGGAAAACCCAAAATGGCACCCTTTTCCGGAAAATACCGCGATTTGGAGCCCTTTTTAAGTCTGGATGGAAAGCGACTATACTTTGCATCTAACAGACCTTGGAATAAAAATAATACGGAGTCAAAAGATTTTGACATCTGGTATGTGGAGAGAGAAAACACAAAAGAAGAATGGGGAGAGCCCGTAAACTTAGGAGCCCCGGTTAATTCAGAGGCAGACGAATTTTTCCCCTCACTTTCAGCAAATAACAACCTCTATTTTACCAGTGACCGTGATGGTAGCGTTGGCAAAGACGATATTTTTATGGCCAAATGGGATATTGAGCATTATGAGGAACCCAAAGCATTAGGCGATGAAATTAACTCCGAAAACTATGAATTTAACGCATTTATTTCTCCTGACGAATCCTACCTGATATTTACCGGATATTCCCGACCAGATGGCCAGGGCAGCGGGGATTTATACATAAGTTGGAAAAAGGATGATATTTGGCAAAAAGCACAAAATCTGGGTAAAGAAATCAATTCTAAATCGATGGATTATTGTCCATTTGTTGACTCAAAAGGAAATTTATATTTTACTAGTAAAAGGTCTGAAATAGAAAAAGATAAGAAATATAATACCTCTTCCTTTCTTAAAGAAATCACTAAATATCAAAATGGGGTCAGTAAGATATATCTGGCTAATTTGTCAGATTAACTAAAATTCAATTGATAGAAAATTTTAAATCAGGAGTTCTATCTTTAACCAATTTCAATTCTTAGTAAAAATAAGGTATCCGAAAAAAAGTAAAGTTTGGCTTCTGTATGAAAATATAATATCATGTCAAAACTTAAAATTAAACTTTAGCACAAAAAATCTCAAAAAAAACAATCCAAAAATTATTTCAATAAAACAACTTACTCTTTTTTAAACAGGACATTCACCCATAAGAAAATTTACAAAAGTCCTGCATTCAACTATTTTTGGCATCTAATTGTGCTCTTATCTCCTTAGATTTTGATTCCGTCACATCATAGGAACGCATAACAAGTATAGCTATAAAGGTACCTAAAATGGGGAATCCGGAATAGAAAAGTCTCAAACCTATAATAGCATTTTCTGGTTGCGAGGCAGCTGAAGGATCAAAATTTACCAGACTCAGTATGGTGCCACTAAGTAATCCAGCTATTGCAAATCCAAATTTTACCATCCACCAATAAATTGCCCCAAATATACCCTCCCTCCTTTTTCCGGTATTAAGTTCATCTAAATCTATTACATCGGCGGTCATCGACATCATTAAGGTGAATAAACTCCCTATTCCAAAAGAGAAAAATGGCAAAGCAAATAAGAACATATAAGGCTTACCCGGAATGAAAAGAAACCATAACAAGATATAACCAAAAATTGAAATGGATTGAGAAATGATAAATGCTTTCTTCTTGCCTATTATTTTTGAAATTCTGGCTACAATTGGAATTACAATAAACGTAGTTGCCAAAGCCCCAACACTTCCAAAAAGGGTTGGCCAAATGCCAGCGGCACCTGCATCACCATTAAAAAGATAATAGACAACGATAAAAAAAGAGAAACTTGCAATGGTATTGAAAGCATTAAAAATTAAAAATGTAGCTATGCATAATTTGCGGAATGGTTCGATTTTAAAGGCCTCTTTGAAGCCCTGAAGTATTTCTTTTAATCCACTTCTAACATTTTTCATGTTGAGCGGAGTGTAATTGGCATCAATAGTAGAAGGACTTTTAATAAAAATTGCGGGAACCATAGCACAAAGCATAAATATAATACCTACTGACACGGCCAAAGTTCTGGTTGCCACATCAGCTGATTCAAACCAACTTTTATCATACATGATAACCCAAAACCAGGGAGCAATCACCCAGGCCCATTGGCCAATCCATTGTGCCACTGCCATGATCTCGGTTCGTTCGTGGAAATCATTACTCATTTCGTAGCCCATAGCTACATAAGGTACACTAAACAAGGTAAGACCCGAATAAAAAACAAAAGACCAGAGCAAGAAATAAGTAAAATTGTAATTGATGCCATTTTCGCGATACAATTGCCACATGATAATAAAAGATATTCCCATTACTATTGAACCAATAAAGACGTACTGCCTTCTTCGGCCCCATTTAGACTTGGTATTGTCTGAAATAAATCCCATTATAGGATCGGTTATGGAATCAAAAACACGGGGTAAAAAAAACAATATTCCCCACATCCAACCGGGAAATCCGAGATCCTGTACTAATACTACCATAAAAATACCGAGCACTGCCGGGAACATCTGATTGGCTAACATGCCTATGCCGAAGGCTACTTTAATTCCAAAATGTACTCTATTGCCAGGTATTTGATTAGATTTATTCATGGGTTGGTTTGTTTAAGGTTTAGGTCTAAGAAATAATGTTACTAATTATTTATCATTGCTCAAAAAGTGAAGGTGAAAGTTTTAGTTTTTTGACTTAAAATTCAAATCAATGAAAGCTATTTAAGCATATCCAAAGTCAATTTTACCCTAACTAAAATAATTTCGCCATTTTTATCAAAAATATTTTTGCTTTGTATATTATTTAAAATCATAGAGTTGTATTGAATAAGCTCATTATTATGCATCACCAACTCAACACCTGTCTGGTCTGCTATTTTATAAATTACCGGAGTTTGGCAATAAGTAAAAGCCAGTTCATCTGCACTTAATATCAAGTGTTTGTGACAGGAATAAAGGTCTATATAATTAAAAACACCGCCTGTATTTAAAAATTCTTCCTTCTTTAAAAGTTTAGGCTCAAAATGTAATTGGCCATTTTTAACATGCATACCTAACTCTCCAAACCGGGTCAGGATGTCTTCCTTCACCTGTCCGGTCATTCCGGGTTGCTGAGCACCTTTTCCCCCAGGGGTGTGCGAGTAAGGATCTACCGGAAATGCACCGTATAACTTGGGCGATTTATGAACTCCAATTCCTGCTTTTATTTCAAAATAATGATCCAACATCCTTCCAACCACCGTTGAACTTTCCCCGACTTCTATTGCTGCATGACAATTTTCCTGAACTGCCAATAGCAGTTTGGACACCATGTGCCAATAGATTGACCCAAGACCTTCATAGCCGTAAAAAGTTCCACTTCGCCCTGTAAATGCTTTATGGTTGAAAACCTGTTCAAATAAATCAATTAAATACTTGCTTTCTTTTTCAATTAAATCCGGATAGCTGTGTTTTAAATTCGTCAATGCTTCAGATAAACTGTCTTTATTATTAAATTTTCGGTTAAAGTGATATCCGCCTTTGATATCCTTTTCGATCAGGCTTTTGTCATTTTCCAAAAGCAGCTTTTGTAGTAGTACTGAATCCTGAACAGCTTGTTCAGGTATATTATTACGATCAATAAATTGAGGTAAATTTTTATCAGGATATAATAAATAACTGTACTGGTCTGGCCTGAATAAATTACTGTTTTTTAAAGCATCCAAAACTTCCACGGCATTTTCGGCCGATAAATACCCGGAACTCAAGACTGCCACCTGGCCTTCAAGCATTTCGCTCAAATGTGAAATCCGGGCTTCATTAGAATCGTTTAGCGTCAGTAAATTATAGGAATGAAAAAGATTATCTACTCTTTTATTAGCTGAAATCGACTTATCAATGTACTTCAATAACAAATCTGAGAATTGAATTAATTCATTAATCCGGACATTCAGTTTTTGACCAGAAAAGCCCTCAACATAAATCAAGTTTCGATAATCACTTGCTGAATTTCCAAGTATATGCATGAAATCTTTTCGGGTACCATTATCAAATCCATTGTTTAATATAGAGAGATAGTCAGTAAAGGCCCTTTTAATTTTCTTAAAATAATTTTCAAGTTCTTTTGAAACAAGCACATTATCTAAATCAAGACTATTCAAAAGATTCTTAAAGAAATTAGAAAATCTTCTCAAATAATACAAGGTAACCATCGAAATACCATTGCCTACTAGAGCATTATTGGCGTCATTCCATTCCGGCCTTTGCGTATTCATCCAAATACCTCCATCTGGAATAAAGTTGCTGATCTTGGCTAGCAAAGTAGCCAACACTTTTTCAATAAAATTTACATGATAAATATCCTGAGAATTAAGCAACAGAAGAGCACCATCCTGACCCATGGATTCTTTCAACCTCCTGATATTTGAATCAGCTTCCTGATCGAATTTTATGGTATCTTTTGGGTTTTCAACAATCGCTTGGTAGCTTTTTATTTTGTAGGGAACATTGGCATAAACAAAAGAATCTTTGGCGATGTATTGGAGTAATCGACCCGGGAAATAATTTTCAATAAATTCCAAAAACTTTAATAAATAGATTATCTGATGATCGCCCCAATAGCCAATATACGACCACGGGTCATCTGCCTCTATGGATTCCCAATCAAAACCCATTTTAGATACACGGTAGGGATTGTATCCATCAAAAGTACTGGCATTTAAAAATTTAAAAATCATGGCATCTATATATTCCGGAAAAGAATGTGCCAGTGCCTCCCAGTTTTGAAATAAATCCCGCCAATTCCCCTGATAATCCAGGATTTTGGAGCCATCGATTTCATTCCGTATATTGATACTGAATTTATTCCAGGGCCGGCTTGGGTCACCGTGTCTGCGGCTAAACTTTAGCGGTAAGTATTCGTAACAAAGTCGGATTAAATTCATATTTGCATTCTCTTCTACCAAAAGTCTCAGCTCCTGCAAACTTATTATGTCAGGTAAACTTTTCAGAAAAGATAGTTCCCTGTGGTAGACTTTTTTATTAGACAAATGGATATGACTTAATAAATCCGCTTTTTCTAAATGATAATTATCATCAAAAATTCCGCCACGCATTATATTGAATAAAACATTGGCGTAATGCCGTGCATTGGATTTGAAATCGCTGCTTAGTTGTAAAGCATCAGCTGCTGCTACAAGTTCTAATAGATTTTGAGTTCCCCGATCAATATCAGCTTGAACACGAGCCCACAGATTATTATCAAGCTTAATAATTTCAGAAAGGCAAATAATGTCAGAAACCCCTTTATTCACATCTGAAACTATCATCCATTCTTTATGTTGTTTTGCAGGCATTTCGATATTTGTACATGCAAAATAGGCTCCTCTTTCAGCACGCACGTCAAGTTCCGGATAAATGGGCTTCTTATTCCTGAAATTGTAAATTTGCAAATTAGAAAGAAAATAAACGGAATCGGGTAAACCAATTGACCAGGCTAAGTTTGCCGTTAAAGATTCACTGGGTTCAGCCCTATCAACAATTTTAGCACTTAAAGAATAGATTCCAAGACCGGATTCTGCAATCAATTCACTTTTTTTATAGGCATCTATTAGATTGCTTGAAGATCTTTGTAAGTCTGGGTCGACCCCATGGGGCATAATATTTTGTAATCCATCCAAAATTTGAATACTAATATTCTCATCCGTATTATTCTGTAAATTATTCTTTTTAACAAATCCAAACTCTTGACTGGTATTCCATTGTACCTTAAAAGTTAGGCCCAGGTCGTAATTAAATTCTTCGAAAATCAATTTATTGCCATTTACACTTTTGTATAAATTTCTGGAATAGTTATACATCCCCGTATATCTGTCAGAAAAAGGTTCCCAAATAGTTTGACGGCCCGATTTTTCAACCCAAAGTATTGTTTTACCCCCTGTGTTTTCAAAAGATTCAATTATTTTATCGTCGGTATAATATGGAAAAAGTGCATTCCCCATATCTTTACGTCCGGCAGAAATACCGCCATTGCTGGATAAAAATAACCAATGGTCTGAATCGCTTACAATGCTCATAAAAAAAGGTCTGAGCTTATCAACATTTGAAATTTTGAAATAAAACTCATTATCTATTTTCACATATTTCAAACTAATTGAATTTTCGGCCATAAAATGATTTTTGTAGATTGATGAAATTAATCATCGAACTTAAAAAATGTATTTTAGTTTTTACGTATTATTTTAAAATAATTAAAACTGCTTTTTCCTATTTCTGTGATTAAAAGCCCTATAAACTTACTTTTTAATTGACATGAAGATCTCCCAGAATTTGTAGACTCCTACATACTGCCCTGATTTCATATTCATAGAAATATTTATCTTTTATTTTACCTATTTACCAGTAGTATTGATTTATAGTTTATCCTTTACAAAAATCCATTCGTATTAATAAAGTCTTATTAATTTGAAATTATATTTATCTCATATATACTCAATTAATCATAAGAGGCAAATGAGAAATACTATAATTAAATAGTTATTTTATGAATTAATCACCACCTTTATTACTTAACATCTTCCGGGATAAGGCTCCATGCATCCCTGATTCGGATTTCCATTTTTGAAGAAGCCAATTGAGATTTTTTCAAATTCATACATTTCAGATTTTCTTTTAGGTTCAATATAGCTTGGCTTCTTATAAGAAATTTTCAACTCTTCATTTTTGCCTGTCACATACAGTGGTTGAAACTTTTATTTCGCACAAAAATAATTTCATAATTAATAAACAAGAAAAATAATAATATGATAAAAAACCCGGTGGAAAGAGCGAAGTGGGATATTCAAAGAAATAAGTTATTGGCTAAATATTCATTTCTGACTCCTGAAGATTTGAGTTTTAATGATGGTAATAAAGATGCAATGCTGGAAAATCTGCAAATCAAGCTATGTGTATCTCCTGAAGATTTAAATAAAATTTTACTCAAATTATAAACAACCAAATTATGTCAAAAGAAAAAGAAGGAAAATCGACCCGAAAAGTAGCTGCAAAAACCTTGAAAGAAAAACGTGCAGACAAAGCGACGAAGAAGGAAGACAAGAGAAACGAAGGGCTTGCCTGGGTAGCTGCGTCTAAAAAGTAAGGCCAATTACAAAGCCTGATTTTCATTAAAAAAAGAAGCCATTCCTTTGGTTTTGCGGGAAAATAAGAAGGATTAATTTTAAATAAGAGCATTTCACGGTGCTTTTATTTAAATTTGAATTTCACTTCTCCCTTCAATCTTACTATGAAATCTGCTTTTGTATTTATTTTCATTTTGTCATTTTTTTCTGCAATGGCTCAAAAACAAGGGGCTTTTATTGAAAATTTTGATATGGGCGAATCTTCCTATTTTAATTATGGCTCTACCGGTGAGCAAATAGACTTTAAATACAGGCAAGGTGTACCCTCGCTTACAGATTCATCTATTCGTATTCTTTCTTTCAAGTTATATCCGGATGAAAAAGCAGGTCCGGGGAAAGGTCCTGAAATAATCTCCAAAAATTTTACACATTTTGGCACCTATTCGGCTCGTTTAAAAGTGCCGAAGGCTGTCGATAAACAAGCCAACGTGGGAGCTGTGGTTGGCTATTTTACGTATCATGTAGATAGTATACCGGGCTTAAGCGAAATCGATTTTGAATGGCTCATCGCCGATCCCCGTATAATCTATATCGGAACCTGGACCGGACACGGAGCATTGCAACGCATTGGCAGAACTATAAATCTGGCAGAGGGGAAAATTTATGCCACCGATTCCAGAATCGGTGATTCACCAAACAGAACCGCTTTTACGGGATTGCAAAATCAACCGGAAGTTTTGGACGCCGTACCCGATTACGATGCTTCAGCTCAATTTTATACGTATGGGTTCGACTGGTTACCCGATAGATTGGTTTGGTGGATGTTGCACCCGGTTACCAATGAAAAATTAGTTCTTTGGGATTACCAGGGCACTCCTGGCATACCTCAAAACGCCTCGCGTTACCGCATGAATTTCTGGCATACCAATAATTGGTCGGTAGAAACTAACCCGGCCTCTTTAGAAAAACCCCAATTTCCATTTGAGCTGGAGGTGGATTGGATGGCTTATAAGCCAATGGATTAATCTGCTTCAAAATAACAATTCTACCGACCATATATCAAGAAGTATAGCTAGAATCTCGATTAAAAATAAATACACTATTCCTTTAAGGATGGAAGAATATTTTAATTTAGATCTAAAATTTGTAAAGAAAATCGGCAAAGCGGTCGAGAATTACATCCAATGCATCGAATAGGATTTAGACCTATATAAAAGCCAAACTTTATTGTCTTAACTTTAGACATTAATTAAATAAACCTGATATGAAAAAAATATTTTATTGGCTGGCAATTACAGCTTTTTTCGCTTTTTCACTGGCGAATGCACAAGAAGCCTTATTCGGTGCTCAAGAAATCGTCTCACCCGAAATTCATGCCGATCAAACAGTCACCTTTCGTTTTTTTGCTCCAAATGCGGACTCAGTACAGATTACGGGTGATTTTTTACCAACCATGAAAATAGATACCCGCTTTGGGAAAATGGATGTACCCAAAACCACCAAGCTCACCAAAGACGAGAAAGGGGTATGGAGCTTTACCTCGGAGCCGTTAAAGCCTGAATTGTATAGCTACAGCTTTATGGTGGATGGCTTAAAAACCACCGATCCTAACAATCCCTTTTTGATTCGTGACGTGGCCTCGGTTACAAATATTTTTATTGCAGGTGGCGACCAGGCAGATTTGTATCGGGTGAAAGACATTCCCCACGGAACCGTGGCTAAGCGTTGGTACGATTCACCCGGCTTGGGTTTGGACCGCCGTTTAAGCATTTACACCCCTCCGGGATATGAAAAATCGAACGAGAAATATCCGGTGCTCTATTTATTGCACGGTGCCGGTGGCGACGAAGAAGCCTGGATGTCCTTAGGTCGTACCTCACAAATTCTGGATAACCTGATAGCTGCCGGAAAAGCAAAACCCATGATTGTGGTAATGCCCAATGGCAATGTTTCGCAAGATGCCGCTCCTGGTGAAGGTAGCGACGGTTTTTATAAGCCCGTTTTTATGGCTCCACGCACCATGGAAGGCAGCTACGAAGCTAATTTTATGGATATTATAAAATTTGTAGAGGGTAATTATCGCGTTAAGGCAAATAAAGAAAACAGAGCAATTGCAGGCCTGTCAATGGGCGGCTTTCACTCCATGCACATATCCCGTTATTTCCCGAATACCTTTGATTATGTAGGACTTTTTTCGGCTGCTATTATGCCGCGTGAAGATGCCACTGCCAAGGTTTACAGCAATATTGATGGCACTTTAAAGGCCCAAAAAGACAACGGATATAAATTGTATTGGATAGCCATAGGTAAATCGGATTTTCTATACAAAGCCAACGAGGATTACCGGAAAAAACTGGATGACATGGGTATGAAATACATATACCGCGAGTCGGACGGTGGTCATATCTGGAGAAACTGGAGGGTGTATCTTTCAGAATTTGCTCCGATGCTTTTTTAAATTTTGAAATAAAATAATGTTGGATAAATGAGCTCCCGGAAGTTTTCGGGAGCTTTTTTGTAAACTCTTTAATATTATCATACCTTATAACCGTTTAAACTAGTACAAACTGGAAGTATATTCAAGGTTGAAGTCGAATTGTGAATTAAATTAACAGTAATAGAGTTACCAGCCTGGAAAAATTTTGTAACTGAACAACTAGCTGATGGTGTAGAAAAAGTTGAAGAAGTATTAGTATTAGATATCCCTTGACTATCTTTAAAAATGCTAATTCTCATGCCTGTTGCAGTAGAGGTATTTAGGCAAGCGGTTGCATCAAAATGATACCAGCCATCAGTAGGTATTATGAAAGCATGTGATACATTATCAAATGCATTTCCAACATTTTGAGACGCTACTGCGGTAAAAGGTATAAGTGTTGTTACATTTGAACCAATGCTAGAAAGTGAGGCATTAAATATAACTGACGGACTTGGATTACTATTGACTTCAACCCAGGCAGCCCCATCACAATAATAAATTTTATTTGTTGTATTTAATAAAAAAATTGACCCTTTATTTGTGGTATTACATTCCGGTGCTACAGATAAATTTGGTATTTTCAGCTCACTTGGTGTAATTGTGGTATTCTGACAATTTGCATTTGAAATTCTTATAAATGAGACAATTATGCCCACCAAAATAAACTTAAATAAAACCTTCATTATCCTTCAAGTAAATATTATTAGAATATTAAATGATTTTTCTCAATTAATAATCCCTGAACAGTATATTACTTTCTCTTTTTTATACTACGGTCGAAAAAAAATCTGAATTGCAAAATTCTAATCAATCTCGTTTAACCAAAGAATGGTCGGAACTACTGACTTACTAAGAAGCACTTAAATATTTTAACTTTTGACGCCGTTTGTAATAAGAAAGCAGTGGCAAAACCAAAAAAAGCTTTGCATAAAAATTACAGGATAGAAATTGTAAAAAGCGATATACTTAGGAAGACAAAAAAGTTGAATTGATAAAAAAGATGATATTGGAATAAATACAAATTTCACAAATCGGACATTGGCCCTATCCTGCGAAACTGATGGAAAGATCAAATAACATGTTCGAATCAAATTCCAGTTTAAAACCGAATTTATAATTTCGGGTGGGTGGTTAAAAAATTGGGTTTATCAAAATCAAATGAGTAGTTTTCAGGTTCTGGAAAACGCCGTTTTATAAATCTCAAACCTACTTTTTCTTATTTTTCTTTTTCATGTTTTGAATTTTATCACCTCGCCTGATTGGTTTTTTAAACCGCTCTTTGAGTACTTGTTGGTAACTTACTCTCTCAACCTTTTCTTTGCTGTTTTTAGCTGATTTTTCGTGAAATGCAGAATTGATCTCGCTAATGGTATTTTTTCGGGCGGGTTCTTCAGGAAGCAAAGGTTTAGCCTTTTCTTCGTCGGTGAGTTGGCTTGCTTTTTTTACTTCTTCCGGCCATTCCTTAAGAGGAATAGTGTAGTTCATCAAGCTTTCCATAGCCTCTTTTTGCTCCAATTCTTTTTCTGTGTAAAAAAGAATGGCCTTTCCTTGTTCTTCGGCACGGCCCGTACGCCCGATTCGGTGCATGTAGTTTTCGGGGTAGGATGGCGTATCAAAACTGATTACATGGCTTACTTTTTCCATGTCGATCCCGCGGGAAATTACGTCGGTTGCGATTAAAATTCTACTCGTACCATTTTCGAAGTCTTCAATGGAACTGGTGCGGTAATTTTGCTCTTTTCCGGCATGAATTAAGGAAGTTTCGTATTTAAAATCTAAGGTTTCAAATAAGCGAACGGCATTAAGCTGGGTACCTACAAATACCAGCACTTTATGGAATTCCTTCTTATCCTCCAATAAATGGTTTAATAAGTTGACTTTGGAATAAAAATTAGGCACGGCATAGCATTCCTGACTGATATTTTCCGGAGGTGTGCCGCTGATAGAGATGGTTTTCCTTATTGGATTTACCAGAAAATCTGTAATCAGCTCGTCTACATAGTCGGTCATGGTGGCCGAAAACAGGATGTTTTGTCGCTTGGTTGGCAGGTGCTCAAAGATGTTTTTCAGCTGTGTTTTATAGCCAAAATCAAGCATGATATCCACCTCGTCAATCACCAGTTTCTTAATGGATTTCAGGCGTAAGGCATTACTTATCGCCAGGTCGTATAAGCGGCGGGGTGTTGCCACAATGATATCCTGCCCTTGCAGCACAGCTTGTTTTTGGGCATTAAAGTTATTTGTGCCACCATATAGGCCCAACACCCTTACGGTGATGTTGGGGGTTA
This sequence comes from Jiulongibacter sp., assembly GCA_024645245.1. Taxonomy (GTDB): domain Bacteria; phylum Bacteroidota; class Bacteroidia; order Cytophagales; family Spirosomataceae; genus JAHEBN01. The sequence continues at coordinate 14,500 of JAHEBN010000048.1, forward strand.
ATTTCTCGATTTCCTCTACTATTTGAATGACTAATTCGCGGGTAGGAGCCAGTACCAATACCCTCGGGTGTTGTTGGTCCGAAAACTTCAGATCCTGTAAAATTGGCAGTAAATAGGCAATCGTTTTTCCGGTACCGGTTTGTGCAATTCCTACAAAATCAAAGCCCCCCAAAATGGTGGAATAAGACTCTTGTTGAATGGGTGTGGGCTTTTCAAACCCTAAATCGCTCAAGGTATTTTTTAACTGTTTTTTGAGCTTAAAATCTTCAAAAGTAGGCATACTGCAAATTTTATCTTTGTCGTGAATGCTTAAACACCAATTCTGCCTGAAAGAGTCCAAAAGCCGGAAAACTTTTAGAGAAATAGGAAAAACAAGAGCCGGGAGCTGGAAATTGTGCTTACTAAATCCTGAACCCAAATTCTTTAGTGATGGATAGAATTCTGTAAGAAATGTATATATTGGAAAATGTTTTTTTTCAAAGAATAATTCAAACCCAATTGACATGAAAAATAGTATCTTCCTTATGTGCTTTTTACTTACGCTGAATACAGCTTTTTCTCAAAAGAAAGAGAAAGGTTGGGTTTCCCTTTTTGATGGAAAATCTTTTGCCGGCTGGCAAATAAATGAAGATCACCCCGAAACATTTTCGATAGAAGATGGTACCATCAAAGTGAATGGAGAGCGATCGCACATGTTTTACAAAGGTGCGGTAGGAAACCACGATTTCAAGAATTTTGAATTAAAAATAAAAGCCAAAACTTTGCCGGGTTCCAACTCCGGGATATTTATACATACGGCTTATCAGGCTACGGGCTGGCCGTCAAAAGGATACGAAGTGCAGGTAAATCAAACCCACACCGATTGGCGTAAAACGGGGAGTTTGTACAGTGTGGAAGATGTCAAAGAAAACTTTGCCAATGACAATGAATGGTATGAGTACCACATCATAGTGCAAGGCAAGCATATCATCATCAAAATAAACGACAAAGTGGCCGTAGACTATACCGAACCCGATGTATTGCCGGAAGATCGCGGTACCAAAAGACTCAGCTCCGGCACATTTGCCCTGCAAGGCCACGATCCCAAAAGCACGGCGTATTTTAAGGATATCCGGGTTAAGGTTTTGGAATAACTGTAAATCTTAATGAGGCTCGAACAATCAAAATGATTTCCTATTGATAGCTTTAGCTAAAGTCATTTTCGGTCTCGTAATTTATTCCTGTTTAATAAGGTGGGTTAATTCTCTTTAATTCATTGACCTGACAACTACCGGCATCTTAAAATAAATAGAATACTTTTTTTAAATTTTTCGGAATTCAATCATTTCAAAAGTTGTAAGTTCAATGTCTTTATTATAATGCATAATTAGCTTACAGAAATATTTATTAGATCGGAATTTATATTCCTGTAGAATCATAGCCACTTCAATAGTGGCATTGGAATCATTAGTTTATAAATCGGTAATATTAACTTCTTCAAATTCATCTTTTGAAGCAAAAATCCAACCTTCCATACTTTTTCCAAGGAGGTCATTTTTTATTTGTTTTGACCAGTCAATTTCTTCAAATGGATTTCTTGAATTTGCTAGATCAGATTGTTTTTCTTCATTGGTTAATCGCTCATTTCGAGAAGTTTGATTATTGCAAGACATTAAAAAGAGGAGTGCCAGAGCTAAGAAGTTCTTTATCATGTTGTTAGTGATTGAAGCTAAGTTTCATTGGATATCTTGGCTAAAACGCTATAAATAAAAAAGACACGGTTAACCAACTGAAATTTGGGTGATATTTAAAAAATGATAAACGATAGATAATAATCAAGGCACTATTGGATACATCTCTCTTGTAAAAATCACACGTTAAAATGAAAAATACGTAAGGTGTTAATTATGAGATAATTATAAATTTACGGCTTTATTCAGTCGAATCCCAGTAATTTATAATAATCTTTTTAATCTCTATAATTTCAGATTTATTATCTTTTTAATTAGCCTTTCTGCCTCCTCAGAGTGTTCTAAGTATTACAAATAAGCATTTTATAATTTTTACTTGCCTAATCAACTAGAAATATACGAAAGATACATATTCCATTTAATAACAGACATCCCTAAAAAATACCAACTGATTAATATTATAAATATAGGGCAAATTGAGCTTTTCTTATCGAAAAGTGACTTAGAAAAATACGAATTTAGTTTAGGGTTAAATGTTTGTAGTTTTTTTGTGCTCTTCTAAGGGCTCTGAGATTAAGCTGCCCAAAATATTAATAAACTATTAAGAATGGAGCACAACGGGAATTGTCGTGGCATTTGACCAATAAATCGGGAATAATTTGCTTACTTTGCAGCCGCAAATGCACTGTAAACGTGGTTTATAGCATTATTTATAGTAAATATTTAACAGTTTAAAGAAGATGAGTCAAATCGTAAGAATTCATGCCAGACAAATTCTGGATTCAAGGGGTAATCCTACCGTAGAAGTGGATGTAATGACCGAAAATGGTTACCTGGGCCGTGCCGCTGTGCCGTCGGGTGCTTCTACCGGTGTGCATGAAGCAGTAGAGTTGAGAGACGAAGATAAAAATACATACATGGGTAAGGGTGTGCTTAAGGCCGTTGCCAATGTAAACGAGACGATTGCCGCTGAATTATTGGGATTCAATGTATTCGAGCAAAATGCGATCGACAAAGCTATGATCGACCTGGATGGTACTGCCAATAAGGGTAAGTTGGGAGCAAACGCTATTTTAGGCGTTTCACTGGCTGTAGCCAAGGCTGCTGCTCAGGAGGCTGGTTTGCCACTTTTCCGCTATGTGGGTGGGGTAAACGCTAACACTTTACCTGTACCGATGATGAACATCATGAACGGTGGCTCGCATGCAGACAACTCGATCGATTTTCAGGAATTTATGGTTATGCCGGCAAAGGCTGATACTTTTTCTCAGGCTTTGAGAATGGGTACCGAGGTTTTCCATAACCTGAAAAAAGTACTTTCGTCTAAAGGTTATTCTACCAACGTAGGTGACGAGGGCGGATTTGCACCAAACATCGGCTCAAACGAAGAGGCTTTGGAGATTATCCTTACTTCGATAGAAAAAGCAGGTTACAAGCCGGGTGAAGATATCTTTATCGCTATGGATGCGGCTTCTTCTGAGTTTTACGACGAAAAAACCGGTCTTTATACTTTCAAGAAATCAAGTGGCAAGCAACTGAATTCTTCGGAAATGGCTGCTTACTGGGATGCATGGGCTGATAAATACCCGATTATCTCGATTGAAGACGGTATGGCGGAAGACGATTGGGCTGGCTGGGCTGAACTTACCAAACTTTCGGGCAAGAAAATCCAGTTGGTAGGTGATGATTTGTTTGTAACCAACGTGAAGCGTTTAGCTCAGGGTATCGAGCAACACATTGCCAACTCGATCCTGGTAAAAGTTAATCAGATCGGTTCGTTGACAGAGACTATCGACGCGGTAAATATGGCACACCGTGCACATTATACGTCGGTAATGAGTCACCGCTCTGGTGAAACTGAAGATTCAACCATTGCAGATTTGGCTGTAGCCTTAAATTGTGGTCAGATCAAAACTGGTTCAGCTTCCCGTTCCGACAGAATGGCGAAATACAACCAATTGCTTCGTATCGAGGAAGAACTAGGCGATTCGGCTTATTTTCCGGGTTTGAAGTTTAGAGGTTGAGTTGTTAATGATTAATGATGAATTGTTAAAGATGAGTTATTAATGATTGGTATTTGAAGGTTCAATGTTTTTTGTTTTGAATTTTTGATTTCGATATAATCTTGAAAATCCCCCTTTCTTGCTATTGGGGGATTTTTATTTATTCTACCCTAGCCAATTTATCGTTAACTAATCCTGCAATTTTTATTTGCACTTGGTAATGGCTTGTCCCGATTTATCTGGAAGAAACTATACTTCAATAAATCAGGCAATTAAATGGAATGAAAATGGTTACTGTTTGAGTTCAATTTTTCAAGTTTACGTACTTATTTGTAACAACTTGAGTAGAGCCAAGGAGAAGCAATTTAGGTCTCTTAATAGATTTCCTGATAAATAACTCGGCTTAGCGTACAACCTGTCTAATAAATTTTATCAAATAGAACTATATCGCCGCTATATAGCATACTCCTGCCTTTCACCGCAATTTGATCATAAAGTCCTGCAATTTATTTCATTACCTGATATCAGGAGCCTGTAAAAATTAGCAAAAATAAACCCCCTTTCTACTAGGAAAGAGGGCTTGATATACTAATATTATTTCAGTCTGATTTTATCTGTGGGCCAATGGATCCGGATTATTGTCCGGGTCTTGATTTACAGTTCCTTGGGTATTCAGGTTTCCTAAAAGCAAAAGTCCGGTTACATGTGGCGTTGCCATGGATGTTCCACTGATTGTATTATAACCACCACTCAGCCAGGTCGATTTAATACTTACACCCGGTGCACACACATCTATAGGTGGATTGCCGTAATTCGAAAAATAGGCAAAATTACCATTTACATCATGTGCGGAAACGGTGTAAATTAATGGGCCGTTTACACGGGCAGGTGAATGATTATTGGCGTCGTCAGATTCATTTCCGGCAGCCAGAGCGAACTTCACACCTGAAATGGTAGATGCGTTTAATACCGCCTGATCCAAAGCTGTTGAAACGCCGCCTCCTAAACTCATATTCGCCGCATCACCAGCATTACCATTTAAAGCCACATGGTCTATTCCGGCAATAACGCCTGAGGTAGACCCACTTCCCCTCGCACTTAATACTTTCACCGGTATTACTGTAGCACCTGCCGCTACACCAACCACTCCAATTGAATTATTCAATGCGGCAATTGTACCGGACACATGAGTACCATGTCCGTTTCCATCTTGCACCCCGCTATCTTTTCCACTTGTAAAGGCAGAAAAACCTCTGTTAGCATCTACATTTAGGTCTGGATGAGTAAGATCAATTCCGGTATCAATAATCCATGCCGTTTTTCCTGTGCCATCGCCAGCTCCGCCAATAGCATTAATTCCCCATGGAGTTTCCTGGGATGGCTGTGGTGTAGTACCTCCACCTCCGGGCTTCCCACCTGGTTTTTGAACTATGGAAAATACCTGATCTTGCTCTATATAATCCACATTAGGATTTGACCGCAATTTTTTGACTTGAGCAGCAGAAAGTTTAGCCGAAAAACCTGTAAGTGCAGCGGAATAAATATGCTCTATGGCAGTAGAAGAAGCACCATTCGCTTCCAGCAGAGCAATTACTTTGGCTTTAACTGCTGCTGGCATTCCTTTACCTGTCGGTTTGTCTTTTAAAACCACAATATATTGTCCCGCGATTAAAGTACCAGTTGTTGCATTTTCAGTGGTATTCAAAACCTCTGATTGAACTAATGGGTCAACATTTGTAGTACAAGCATAAAGCAGTGATGCTGTAAAAAGGGATAATACAATTTTTTTCATATTTTTAGATTAAGTTGTTTATAAAATTTAAAAAAATGTGCAAAAATCGTGCCAGCTACATTTGCAATAATAATTATACCAAAAAAAACAAGACAACTTATACGATCATTTTTAACTAGTTTTCCGCTCCTCAATTTTCTCAATAAATTTTCATTGAGCTTTTCCGTATAATAAAATACTTGTCAATATATATATTATCGCATATGTCGCTTAAGAAAAAATGCATACCTTTTAAAGGTCTTTAAAATTAATGTATTTATAATTAAGATCTTAACATTTAACGGAATTTAATCATTAATCTTATGCGGGTTTCATCACTACTATTTTTATTTTCCATATTAGGAAAAACACTTTTAGCCCAGATTTCGATCATTCCGAGCAATTCAACTCCAACTTCCGAAGGGAATCTCCAATATAATGTGGCCGATTCCAGATTAAAATATTTTGATGGTACAAATACTTTATTCATCGATGGAATTAGTAACAACTATATCTATTACGGATATACCAGAGTCAATTCGGCCGCTTTTAAACCGTTGAATGTGGGGGTGGAAGCAAACTTTACCAATAACACTAGTATTGTAGGCTTCATTTCCGGAACTTTTCAGGCTGTGGCACCTATTAAACTGAAATCGCCGAATACAATTACCTATATATCGGTGGGATTGTATGATACTTCTGCCAGCAATGATTGCATCATTGAGATAATCGGATATTACGGCGACCTGCTTACGCCCTATGTGGTAGCGACCTTACAATCGAGTGGAAATGCAGGTTGGGCAACAGTTTCTACCACCAGCATCAATAATCTTTCCGAATACAAGGCACTTACGGCAAGAATAAAACCAACCACCACTTGGGATAATAAGGTTTTTATAAGCAATGTGGATATAACATTTAACAGATAAAACAGGAAGGTAAATCATTATAATGAACTATCCGGATTATTTATGAAATTAAAATGATTAAATCAATTTAGTTCGAGTTAGTGGAATATGCAAGGCCTTGGTTTTCAAAGACTTTTAAATTCTAAAATATGAAAAGATATTTTTTACTCCTTGTTTTCCTCACAGCATACTTAGCTACGAATGCTCAGGCGGTAATGTCACCCTATCAATTATTACCATTGGGAATTCCCAATATCTATTATGAACAGAGCACCAAAAGTATAATTTCCAGAGATGGCACGAATTATCGCTTCTTTGTAGGAGAATTGAGCCACAAAATTCACATTCCGGCATCTGATTTTATCCCCCAATTGGTTTCCAATACCCAATCAGGTACCAACGACGGTATAAAACTCACCGTTACTTCCACTGCCGGAGGATATTATCTGGCATCAGTACCATTGCCGCAATCGGCAAAAATAATTCAGATAGATATGCTGGCACGCGATGCGTCTGCTACGAACAATATGGTTGTAGAATTACAAAGTTTTAACAACAGTCTTACCACACCTTTAACGATCGCCAGTGTAAGTACAAGTGGTTCTGCCGGCGTAGATGTATTCACCAATAATTCCATAACAAATCCGGCTTTGACCTATGGAAGGTTTTTAAAAATGCATTTCTCACCAGATCCGGATCCAAACATGTCATTAATTGAAATTGTATTGACTTATTTACCTTGATACTTATGAAAAAATTGATAATACTCTGTTTATTCTTGCTAAGGATTTCCGGATTTGCACAATCAATCCAAATCGTACCTAACGCGAGTGGAAGTATGGAGGCCGGACAAATATTCTACGATAAAACAATAGATGCGGTTAAATTTTACAATGGCACCGACTGGAAAATATTGCGAGGAGAGCCTGAAAACAGAATTGCCACTACCACCGCGGCGGCATTCATTCAAACAATACAAAATTCCGGTAATGGATATGAAAATAAAGGAATTACTGTAGGTTTGACATCCGGCACCGATTGGCTTCAGGCACCTTTGTATTTTGAATATAACAGGCCTGTGGTAGGAATAGAAACAGTGGTATATGACGCCAGCACGGTTTCAGATCTTAAGATACAAATTTTAACCGGAGCGGGCTTTGGTTACGGAGGATTAACGGCATTTCCCGACCTGAATTCCAGTGGTTCAAGCGGTTTTCAAACATTGAGTGTAGCGGTGAGCCCGACATTTACTCCTACTAATCAATCTTTTTTTATTATTGCAAGCCCAACTACCAATTGGGATAATAATTTAAAATTTGTGGGGTTCAGGGTAAAATATCAGTAATTATAAGTTTCTGTAATTACCTATTTTTAAGTGATTTGTTGTTTTTAATAACATCCCTCACCCCCGTCATTAAAATACCTGCCTGAAATAAACTATACCCTAAATCCCTTATCAATTAAAAGAGATTAGAGTTAAGAAATTGTCCTACTTATAAATTTGGAATTTCAACTGGATAATCCCAATAAAGCAATTTATTAATCATATGAATATCGCGTAAATTTTTGATATTCATATGATTAAATAGTTTGGCCCAAATAATAGCCGCTCAGGGAATTTTAAAATTACTTAGTTTTATTCCAATAATAAAAAGCCCCAATACCTAAAATCGCCCAAAGACCCCAATCTAAAAATGCGGTGTCGTGCAGAGGCAAATTCCTTCCAAAAACATTATATAGTGCCAAAATTATCCCTCCAAAAGTAGCAATCATAACAGCTACTAAATAGGCTTTAATAGCTTGATTATCGGCAGACTTTCTGATTTTAAAACCTATAAAATTGAAAGCTAAATGCACCATTCCGATATTTTGCATCAGCCCAAGTTGGTTGAAATCATCGGAGTCTCCTCCAAAATATTTTACGGCCTCGCCCGGCAGAAATAACATAGATGCTGCAAGTAAAAAACCATAAATAGTTACAATCAGAATAAAAATTTCTCGTTTCATTTTTTTTTTAGATTTAAAGGGTTAAAATTTTAGACTATTAAATAACTTGAATCATCTACTGATGGAAAATGTATTAAAAAACTTTTTTATAATTTATTTTTTTCAATCGCATAATTTTTTTTAAGTAAATCATTATCCTTGCCCGGTATTAAAATCTTATGTTTTTGTTCAGAAATTTTCTTATTACCTCCAAATTGTGCTCCGATAAATGATTATTACCATAAATACATTTGTCGAAAAGCTGAAAAGCTATTATTCATTAAAATTATAATAATAAATAAAACAGATTATGAACAAATTATTCTCAGTAATCAGATGCTAATTATTAAAATTAAAAGGAATATTTAGTTCAACCATTTTTCAACTCAAACCAGGTCCAGATTGCCGTGGCCAGGTCTATTCCAGCAAAAAGAATTAATGGAGTAGCGGCTAAGCCAGAAACTACCAACAAAATAAAGCCCACAACTACTAATAATCGGCTATAAACAGTAATTTTCAAAATATTTTTATCTCCACTTTGAATAATACCATAATAAACTAATACCAATGATAAGAGTACAATTCCCAGCACTTTAATCCATATTTCGGATGTAGGTTCAAAGCCAAACATTCCTAAAAGCATGTTGGGCACAAAAATAAGTTGAAGTGCTGTTACGAGCACATAAATAGCCTGAACAGTGAGTGATAGAGATTTTTTCATTTTTTAGGGTTAGTTTTATTAATATGAAGCTAAGAAAAAAAATGAGATTTACAGGGGATTAAAGGTAATTATTTTTGGATCTTCTTATATGCTGAAAAGGTGGGCTTAAATAGCGTCCAACTATAGGATTATTTTGGAAAAATGACATTTCCTTTTACTTTTTGTATTTGCTTAATATGCCTGTCCACGTGCCCCCATACATAAATATAAACATTATACATATTTCGAGGGTTTTCGAGAGCGGTCATTTCAAATTGATCTCTTAGGTTTACTTTTATACCTTCAGCAAATCGTATGTTGTCGTTACGAAGTTTCGTAAACCAAAGGATGGTATCTTGGCCTTTTATAAAACCACTTGGTCTTGAAATGTCGGAGGCATTGTGGAGTTTGTCTTCCATTATAAAAGTTTGATAATAAGTATCTGGTTTACAAATATTCCTGAGTTCTGGATTGGGTTTGTTCAGAGTAATCATGGCTAGTTCTCTGGCCCAAAGTAGCTCCCAATTTCCCAGGTGCTCTACAATTTCAGCAATACTCCACCGTTCCGGAGACTCCTTAAACTGCCATTGGTCTGGGCTCAGGTTTTCGGTTTCTTTTATTAAAGCTTCTCTGGTGCGGGTGAGTTGACTCACTACTTCCTTTAAATCTTCAGCATTGGTTTGAGCCAGGCATAAATACGGAATTAGAAAGACTATTAATTGCATTAATATGCTTTTTGCTATGTCATTCCTTTTCATGCTCCTAATTGCTGGCTAAAACTGGTATGATCCCAATTTATTGTTACGGATGTTATTTGATCTTCCTCATTAAATTTAAAAACAAAAATATGGTCGTTTTCAAATTTTAAACCTTGGGTAGTGATACCAGCGAAGTCTTTTGCCTGGGTGCCAAAAATAACCACTTTACAGGTGATTTCGTCCTGATTTTCTTCAAAAGTATCAATGGTGTTGTCAATGTCGGGGAAGCAATCCATCAAGGCAGACCAAAGGCCCTTTCCTAGCTCGGCTACTTTTCCTATTCCACCATCCCCTAATGGAATAAAATTAACAACGGCATCGGCGGCAAAAAGTGAGCACATCCTATCGTAATCATGCTCTTGGTAGGCCGAGAAAAATTCTATGCAAGTGCCTTTTCGTGTCAAAGACTGTACTTCATTTGTTTTGATTTCAGTATTCATGTTTGTATTAATTTATTCGTTTGAAAACTTCTTTAAATCCTTCCCATGTTTCACTGGTTTTAGTAAAAGTATCACCTTCAATTTTTAACTGAAAAACGCCTTCTGTACCCACATGGATGGAATCCCAGGAATAGGCTTCGCAGAACTCTGAAAAATTAGTGCCATCAAATTGATAAGTAAAAAGGCCGGCACCATCGAAACTTTTGTCGGATTTTGAATAATAAGCAAGTGCCATCTTCGGGTATTGAAAAATCATACGAACGGTTTCATTTTGATATTTACCTTCGCCAAATTTTGATTCTCCGCCCCAGGTGCCCTCTGTCATTTCCCATACGCCTTCCAGGGCATCATTTTTGAGTTTTTCTGTGCCACTTATTTTGTCAAATTTTTCGTTTACAGGATAATCGGGGTATTTATCGGAGTTCATGGTACCGAATTGTTGAAATCCTTCTGCATCTGACTTATAATTTAAGGTGAATTCCTTTCCCACGGCACTGGAATCCCAGGAATAGAAATCTGTTTTTTCCAGATACTGATCGTTATTCAAGCTATAAGTACCACCACCGGCACCATCAAAAAGCTGTTTTCCGGGTCTGTGATCATCGTAGAAAAAGGCCATCCAATAACCATCGTTGAATATTTTTAATACTTTTCTATCTTTGTCAGAATCCCAGTCTTTCATATTTCCAAATTTAAATGAAGACCTTTGATAAGCCCCGTCTATTTTGGAAGTCGACTCTTCATTTGTGCAGCCTATCATTAAAATCAAAAGGCATAATGAGATTTTTTTCATTTCGAATAATTTTGTTTTGACTACAAAATTGGGACAACACGAAATCTTAAAATTGTAAAAAAGCGACTTTTATTTCAAGTAGTTGGATAGCTCTAAATTGTTTTTCAGGTATGCTCCCGGTGATTTCCCTGTGAAAGAGGTGAATTCTTTTATAAAATGGGATTGATCGTAATAACCCATTTGAAAAATAAGATCCTGCCAATCTGCGATTTTCCATTTCGATGAAGCTAAAGTGGCACAGAGGTAGCTCATCCTTCGCACCCTGGCGTAATATTTTGGGCTCATGCCTACTTTGAGCAAAAATTGCCTTTCAAATTGCCTCTTGCAGACGTACATTTCATTCATCAAATTTGAAATATTAACCACACCCTTTTGATCCAGAATCAGGTTGGCGGCGTAGTCGGTTCGATCAGGACCTTTTTTCATTTTCAATAAGCTCAGGCTTAGAAAATTATTAAGTATCTCAATCTTCTTCTCTTTGTTGTTTTCTTCCTGGATTTTTTCTGAAAGCAATTCGAAATTACGGCCCAGCACTTCTGAAAGCTCATATCGGGTATTAACAAACTCATACATGGGCAAGCCAAAAAATGTATTTAAAGCAGAAGGTTTAAAAACCACCCCCACCATTCCTATTTTTTTGGGTAATTGAAGAAAATAATTGTGTGTAGCCTGCCCCGTTATAAAGTTTTTAGGAAGACTCTTAAACTCAGCATTTCCAAGGTTTTTTGAGGCATAGCTTTCGCCATAGTTGAAAACCATGGAGCCAAACGCTGTTGGTGGTGATTCAATAATGCTGCCGGCCGGGTTCAAATCGTTATTTTCCCAAATGTAATAGCATTCTACAAATGGTTGAAGATGAATGGTAGCCTGGTATTTTTTATAAAACACTCGAAATCAGTTTTGTATAAATGTAGAATTCAATTTCGAGAATTTAAAATGTA
>JAHEBN010000199.1 GCA_024645245.1 Jiulongibacter sp.
TTCAAAATACCTACGGTGGTGGAAACGGTTACCGTACCTGGTACTCTGACGGATGGAGTGGTGTAATTCAACCCGATGCTTACGATCAATACCAAGGAGCATATAATGACTTCAAAGCAGGTTCTACCACTGGTACTCAAGGAACAGACGAAAGCTGGGGTGCACCCATGGATGGTCGCTTGGTAAGACAATGGTGGACAGGAACCGACACAGCCCCTCTTGTACCCAATGCCAATAACTGGGAAGAGTTTTGGGATACAGGTACCACGCTTACCAATAGCATTGCACTCTCCGGTGCCAATGAGTTCGGAAATTTCAGATTGGGTTACAGCAGACTGAATCAAAAAAGTATTGCTGCTTTCAATGATTATAATCGGGATAACATCACTTTGGTATCCGGTTATAAATTAAATAAATGGTTATCTGCGAATTTTTCTGCCGATTATATTAAAACAGGTGGTAACAGAACTTACCAACAAGGACAGCAATTTATCTGGTCTCACCGTCAGGATTCCTGGGATCAACTGGCCAATTGGAGAGATTACGTAGACACCCATATTCAAAGATCGGTGCCGGGCAAACCGGCTGACAATGATCCTCCTAACTGGCAACACACATATTTTACCAATCCATTCTATACCAATGAGTTGCTACCAAATACGAATGACAAAGACAGGTTAGTGGGAAATATTTCCATTCAAGCAAAATTATCAGAGCATATGAAGTTAATGCTACGTTCGGGTACCGATTTGTGGACAGATACCAGAATAAATATTATAAATTTTGAACGGACCAGAAATGGAAATACCACTCCTGGTAAATATTCAGAAGAAGTCTTGAGACGTCAGGAAACCAATCATGATTTCTTATTCTCGTATGACAAAATGTTTAGCAATGATTTCTCCTTTGTTGCTCAGGCAGGTGGTGCCGATCGTACTAACTATTACAAGCGTAACTTTACCAATGTTGGTCAATTGGTAGTAGATGGAGTTTATAATCTTTCCAATGCCAACCCAAGTCAAAATACGGCAGAAAGTGCCATTCAGAAATCAGAGGTTCAAAGTCTATATGGCTCAACACAATTTGGTTACCTGAACGCCCTGTTTTTAGACTTAACTGCTCGTAACGACTGGTCATCCACACTTCCGGCGGCAGATCGTTCTTACTTCTACCCTTCCGCCTCGTTAAGTGCAGTAGTAACTGATTTATTTGACGTCAAAAGCTCGCTACTTTCTTTTGCTAAATTACGAGCTAGTTGGGCACAAGTAGGAAATGATGCCGATCCGTATCAATTAAGTCAAACATTCCGGTCAGCCGGTTCATGGAACGGTTCAATTCCAGAGTATTATGAAAATACAAAACTTTCAAATGCTACTTTAAAGCCTGAAATTACGACTGGTATTGAAGTAGGAGCAGATTTGAGATTCTTAAAGAATAAATTTGGATTAGACTTTACTTATTATGACCAAACCACTAAAAACCAAATACTTGGCGTTGAAATTTCAAAAGCCAGTGGTTATGATTCCAGAATTCTAAATGCCGGAAAAGTAAATAACAAAGGTATTGAGATTACTTTAACCGGAACAATTCTTGAGCGTAGCAATGGTTTCAAATGGGAAGCTAATGTTAACTATGCGAGAAATAGAAATAAAGTGCTTGAATTGGCCGAAGGGCTTGACACTTACACCCTGCAAGAAAGACGTGGGCTAACCTCAATTGCCAGAATTGGCAAGCCATACGGAACACTTTATGGAATTGGGTTTGAACATGCACCTGACGGTCAAATCGTATACAAAGATGGTTTACCTGTTGTGAATGGAACACCACAAATTTTGGGTAATATCCAGCCTAAATGGTCGGGTGGTTTATCAAACACATTCAGCTTTAAAGGCATCTACCTTACCGCTCTTATTGATGCCCGTATCGGTGGAAGCTTCTTTGATGAAGGAACTTCTACCGCCCGCTGGACAGGTCAATATGCCGAAACAGCAATTGGTCGTGAAGAAGGTGTAATTGGCAAAGGGGTTATGAATATCGGAACCGCCGAAGCACCTCAGTATGTACCCAATGATGTAATCATAGCAGCCAATCAATTTTACGGATATAACAACCCGAGAAGGTATCACGAAGCGGCTATTTTCGATGGTACATTCGTAAAACTGCGTGAGGTATCGATGGGATACAAATTCAAACCTGAATTAGTAAGTAAACTGAAACTTCAGAATGCCAAAATTTCATTGGTAGGTCGCAACGTTCTGATGTTATTCTCTAACAACCCGCACATTGATCCTGAAGTGGATATGTTCGGTGGCAATGGTCAGGGATTTGCATACGGTGAGCTGCCAAGCTCAAGAAGTTTAGGTTTCAATTTATCACTTGGTTTTTAAGAACCGCAAACAATTGAAGACAATGAAAATATTCAATAAAATAACAACAACAATTCTTGCCGGAGCCATGCTTTTGACAGCTAATTCGTGCACGAAAGATTTCACTGAACTAAATAAAGATCCCAATAATCCGGTAGCAATTGGATCCCAATATATATTGCCTTTTGCTATCGAGTCATCTGTTGATCGCTATTGGGGTGGAAGCACACGTTTCGAAAGATTAAATCTGGATGGAGCCATGTTATGGGTGCAGTTTTTAGCACGAAATATCTATTCCAATGAAGGTGATAGCTACGGTATTTCGCCTGCCTTTTATAACAATACATGGAAATCTCTTTATAATGATGGTCTGGTAAATTTTGAAAGAATAATAACCCAGACTTCACCGGAGGGAATATCTCCGAATGCAAACTACGAAGGAATTGCTTTAGTAATGCGTACATGGGTGTATTCACTTCTGGCAGATATGTACGGAGCAGTACCTTACACTCAGGCAGTTAAAGGTTCGGCCGAAGAGGCCATTTTTACACCTGCCTATGATGATATGGCTACTATTTATGCAGGTATGTTAAATGATCTCAAATTGGCAAACGAAAAACTTAAAGTTGGTGGTCCTGCTATTGCCGGTGATATCATTTACAACGGGGATATTTTAAAATGGAAAAAATTTGCAAACTCACTTAGGCTTCGTCTTGCAAACAGACAAGCGGCAAAAAAGCCAGCAGAATCAAAAGCTATTTTTGCTGAAATTTTAGGAAATCCAGGTACCTACCCGATTTTTACCAGCAACGCTGATAATGCCGCATTGGTACATACTTCTACCCGCCCAAGTAACAATACCTGGAATGAAGTAATGGTGATTGGAGGTCGTACAGACTGGAGCATGAGTAAAACATTTGTAGATAAACTTACAGCTGTGTCAGATGCCCGTCTTGGTGCAATTGCAACACAGGTTAACGGAACCTACACCGGTATTCCAAATGGCCTTCCCGATGCTATCGCAACTACCTACCTGAGTTCGGCTTCCAATATGCAGGATAAATTCAGCGATGCCTCAGCACCAAGCATTATAATGACATTTAGCGAGCTAAATCTAATTATAGCCGAGGCCATAGTTGATGGTGATGCAAGTGGCGATGCCTCTGAGTACTTTTCAAAAGGTATAGCAGCTTCATTTGCTCAATATGGATTAAGCATGCCCACAGATTTTCCAACAACTGTAGGTGGAGCAACTAGAGCTAATATTCTTGAACAAAAATGGATTGCACTTTTCGGACAGGGTGTAGAAGCCTGGACAGAATTCCGTAGAACGGGATATCCAAAAATGCCGGAAAAAGACCCTAGAGCTATTTTCGAAAATGATGGAATAATACCGACACGCCTACCTTACCCAACCACCGAATACTCTTTA
The DNA here is from genome assembly GCA_024645245.1 of Jiulongibacter sp. Classification (GTDB taxonomy): domain Bacteria; phylum Bacteroidota; class Bacteroidia; order Cytophagales; family Spirosomataceae; genus JAHEBN01. Next base: position 3,799 of record JAHEBN010000199.1, read on the forward strand.
AACAGAGTGAGTCTGGATGCAGGTATTGCAATTAACGGCGGTGCCGACAATATGAAAACCAAACTATGGTGGGTAGAATAATAAATTGATGTAATTCTTAAAAGAGAAGAAAAATGAAAAATACAATAGCATTACTTTTTACACTATTTGCAGGTTCTATTTTATTTAGCTCATGCGAAAAATCAGATCCTTTTGTAGATCGCGTGGTATCTCCTTTACTGGTATTGGTAGAAACTGCAGATGGTGTGCCATCTTCAGGACTAACCACTGACCCAACAGTTAATGCCAGTTTTGCATCAGCAGCCAGCTTTAGAATTAGGGTATTGGAACTGGATAAAACAAATATCCTGGATTATACCAAAGGAATTGATAGCCTTCCTGTAGCCACATCTTTAGTGGTAAAATTCAGAAACGGTGCAGAAATAGGCAGCTTTACCAGTGATGGAACAGGCCTGGCCAAAATTGAAATTCCATGGGAAACGCTGGGAATAACAGCAAGTGGAAAATCCGTTTCGCTTAGCGTAAGCGGCTCATATAAAGAACAGGCTTTCACCAAATACTTTAAAATAGCATCGAAATAAAAATTTAATATTTTCAAAAAAAAGGGTAAATAAAAACTATGAAAAATGTAATGGACAGAAGAGGGATGCTCCGGAATGGACTACTCTCATTAGGAGGAATGGCTTTGGCACCGCATCTGGTTAATGGTGCTTCTATGAACAAGCCTTTTAAATTAGACAGCAAAAACAGACTGTACTATAGCGAATTAAACAGGGAGTATTTCCTGGAAAATTACGATGAAGTAAAAGCTTTTGCTAAACTGAATGCCAACGAGAACCCATATGGCCCGCCTACCAGTGCACAAAAAGCGATAATTGAATCGGTTACAGGTGGTAATCGCTATGCCTGGAAAGAGCTTTATACACTCGTTGACAAAATAGCAAAAAAAGAAAACGTGACTGCCAAACACCTGATGATGGGTCCGGGTTCTTCTGACTTACTTGAAAAAGTAGCCATAGTTTTATTTATGAATGGGGGAAATATCGTTTCTGCAGACCCCACATATATGTCCTTAATTAGAGTTGCTGAATCAGTTGGTGCAAAATGGAAAGCAGTTCCATGTAAAGGAGACTGGGCACATGACCTGAGTGCTATGGAGAATGCCATCGACAGCGAAACCAAGTTGGTATATATCTGTAATCCAAATAATCCAACAGGTGCTATGACTCCTGCTAAGGAGCTAATGGATTTCTGTTCACGCGTTTCTGAAAAAGTACCCATTTTCATAGATGAAGCCTATATGGAACTCGCCTATGGCCCACAAGCAGTAAGTATGGTTTCTCTTTTAAATGAAAAGAAAAACGTAATCGTGGCCCGTACATTCTCTAAAATTATGGGAATGGCAGGTTTACGAATCGGCTACATAGCTGCTCTACCGGAATTTATTGATAAAATATCTGTAGTAACCCGTGGTGGAATGGGAATATCCCTAACTTCTGTACATGCCGCAATTGCCGCAATGGATGATAGTGGTTTTCAGGATATGACCAAAACCAAAAATGACGAAGTTAAAACTTATCTGGTTAGTGAATTAGCCAAAATGGGTTATGATCCAATACCTTCCTACACCAATTTCATGATTTTTCCTATCTCTATGCCCGGTAAGGAATTCCTGGGAAAAATGCAGGATCAGGGAGTAGGTGTAAGAGCCTTCAAAATTATGGACAAAGATTGGTGTCGCGTAAGCTTGGGCACAATGGACGAAATCAAGCTCTTTGTTTCAGCCCTGAAAGGCATAAGTTAATACCCTTTCTTTTATATCTCCGGTAGCCGGTTTCTACTCTCCGGCTCCGGAATATTTTATATTTTTTTTCAACAAGAATTAATGTTGGTGTGATGAACGAAGCAATACTAAAAACCGGAATACTCATACTTTTAATTGCTTTAGGTGTGGTGTTGAAGTTAAAATTTAAAAGCAAAGATCAAACAGATGGTATTAAAGAAATGATACTTTCTGTAGCTCTGCCCTCTACTATTTTCATCGCTCTTATGAAAATAAACCTGGAGGCCTCCTTATTATTTATTCCCCTACTCACACTTCTTTTCAACTTTGTTCTCTATGCCATTACGCCGGCTGCACTGGCCTTATTTGGTGTGGCTAAAGATAGCTCTACCGGACGTACCATGAGGCTTTTGATGCCCTCTTTAGCACCGGGTTTGTCAAGCTTTCCTTTTATTGCCGAGTTTCTGGGTGATGAAAGTCTGGCATTAGCGGCCATGGCCGATGTAGGTAACAAATTCTTTGTTTTGATTTTTCTCTACATCATTGCAATGAATATGTTTTTGAAAAACACAAGTTCTGAAGTAACTAATATGGGCGAAAAAATTAAATCGTTATTAATAAATCTAGTAAAAGAACCCATAAACATTGTGCTTTTTGCTGCCATCGCTCTCTTGATGTTTGGTTTTAAATATAACTCTCTTCCTGTGCTTGTTCAGGGTATTTTCGATAAAACCAGTGCCTTGATGACTCCTATGGTATTAGTCTTTATAGGTTTAGCTGTAAAATTTAAGGAAGGAAATAAACGAGTAGTTATATCATTACTTTTTTTCCGTGCTGGTGTGAGCATGCTTTTTACGGCTATTATTGTACTTATAATTGGAATAACAGACCCCAAAATGATCCTTTTGGCTACCGTAATTCCTTTGAGTTCGATAAGTTTCTGGCCATTTGCTCACATTTCACTTTTCAACACCAAAGAGGATAGTATGCAAATCAAAAAAGAGAAAAAAACTTTTAATATAGAATTAGCGGTAATGGTTTTGGCGGTGTCATTGCCGTTTTCAACTACTTTGGTTCTTGGTATACTGTCTTCCGGAACTTATTTTGCCCACCCTTCCACTCTTTTTATATCAGGTTTTGTACTCGCGGCCTTAGGTGTAGTGCCTATTCTGGTAGCTCGACT
>JAHEBN010000200.1 GCA_024645245.1 Jiulongibacter sp.
TGAAAGCCAGACCCATCGGTGGCTTTTGCCTGATGGATAAAATGGAGGCCGATGATAAAATAATTGCGGTATTGGTAGGTGATCATATTTACGGTAAATTTCAGGATATGAGCGAATTACCTAGCGAAGTAGTAGAAAGGCTTCGCCATTATTTTCTAACCTATAAAAATCTACCGGAAGAGCCTAAAAATTGCGAAATAGCTTATGATTACGGTGTTGACAAGGCACATGAGGTAATTAAACTATCTATGAAAGATTACCGGGATTTGATTTTCAGGCCGATGTAACTTTTATCTTGATATTGGTCGTATATATTTTATAAAAAATACACGTGTAATCGGTTTTTATTTTACATTTGGATTTAATTGACCAGGTTTGAATACCAAACTTACATTGACGATTGAAAAAACGGTGATTGACCAGGCTAAGAAATATGCTAAGTCAAAGAAGCGTAGTTTATCGGATTTGATTGAGAATTACCTCAAAGCTATCTCTCAGGAAGAAATTGGCTTGGAAGATGAATTAAGTCCTTTAATTAAATCAATGAAAGGTGCTTTTAATACTGTTGATAATTTCAACACTAAAGAAGAACTTTCCAATATTTTGGCCGAGAAATATTTGAAAGAATGACCAAAGTATTAATTGATACAGATGTTTTATTGGATTTTTTTCTTGACCGTTCTCATTTTTCGGATGATGCGGCAAAGCTTCTGGAATTATGCAAAAAAGGCTCCATTTTAGGTTTTGTTACCCCCTTAATTATCGGAAATATGTATTACTTACTTCGACGTAATTCTGGTCACGAAAAGGTAATTGAACATTTAAAGTTGCTCTTGACCTTTATCGATGTAATTGAAATAGGAAAAGATTCCATTATAATGGCATTAAACTCTGAATTTACAGATTTTGAGGATGCCATGCAGAATTATTCTGCTGAGTTTAGCAAGAAAATAAATGTTATTGTTACCCGAAATAGTAAGGATTACCGAAAAAGCAATTTAAGTATTATGTCGCCGGAAATATTCTTAAAAGGAAGCATGCAAATGTAAAAAAATAAGTAAAAGCCGTAATTTGAAATATGAAAGTCTTAATCAGTTTTATCATCTTTTTTACTTTTCTATGGTCCAATAATTTCAGGAACAACGATTTTACTTCATACCATCAGGAAATAAAGAATACTACGCAAGGCTTTGACATGCAACCGATTCCGGAGGGTAAGTTTCTGTTCGGTTCGCCTGAAAATGAAGCAAACAGAGATGTAAACGAAGGGCCGCAAAAAGAGGTGAATATCTCAGCATTCTGGATGTCAAAATACGAGGTAACCTGGGATTTGTACCTTATTTATCAGAATCGGGAATTGGAAATTGATCCCAATCTGGCAATTGATGCAGTATCAAGACCCACTAAGCCTTATGTAGAGATGAGTTTTGGTCAGGGAAAAAATGGGGGCTTTCCGGTGTGTAATGTCACCCAGTATGCTGCCCGTTCCTTTTGTAAATGGTTGTATCAAAAAACAGGTATTTTCTATCGACTTCCAACTGAAGCCGAATGGGAATATGCCGCCAGAGCGGGCACTAATTCAGCCTGGTATTTTGGGGACGACGAACAGCAATTGCGTGACCATGCCTGGTACTATGTTAATTCGGATGGAGCTTACAAGAAAGTGGGCGAGAAAAAGCCTAACCCATGGGGCTTATACGATATGTATGGCAATGTAGCCGAGTGGACTTCCGATGAATTTGTAAGAGATTGGCACGATGAATTACTTAATGGCGTAAAAGATCCTAAAGTTGTGCCGGAAAGGCTATATCCGCATACCATAAAAGGCGGTCATTGGGACGATGATGCCGACAGACTACGCTCTGCCGCCCGAACAGGAAGCACACCGAAACTAAAGCAAATGGATCCTCAGATTCCCAGATCCGATTGGTGGCTTACCAATGCTCCTTTTCTTGGATTTCGCTTGGTAAGGCCTGTTTTACAACCGGATAAAAATGAAATTGAGGCTTATTTTGCTCCACCACCAAAAGATAATTGATGAAATTTTTAAAATTGTTCTTACTGTTTTTTTTATTTCACAATACTTTTTCGCAAAACAAAAAAGTGTGCTTTAGTATTGATGATTTACCTGTGGTAAGTTACGGTAATAATGATCCGGATTTCAACCTTCAACTCACCGATAAATTGATGGATGGTCTTAAAAAATACCAGGTGCCGGCAATCGGTTTTGTAAATGAAGGTAAAATGTACGATTCCATAGGTGCGGTAATTTCTTATCAGGGAGAATGCCTTGAAAAATGGATTTCAGCCCGAATGGATTTGGGAAATCATACCCTGCGTCACAAAGATTACAATACCACAGAATTTAAGTTATATACCGATCAGATTTTAGAAGGAGAAGAAATCACCAAAAACCTGTTGTATTTGTTTGGCAAAGAAATAAAATACTTCAGGCATCCTTTCTTACATGTTGGTGCCACTAAAGAAAGGGTTGATTCACTGGATTTATTTCTGGCCATGTATGGATATACTGTTGCACCGGTTACCATCGATAACGACGATTATCTTTTTGCAAATTCTTATCAAAAAGCTATTAATAAGGCTGATAAGGTATTGGCTGTAAAAATCGGTGAAGAGTACATCCGTTATATGGAAGCCAAACTTCTTTATTATGAAAAGCAATCTCGGGCACTTATTTCAAGGAATATAAGCCAAATTTTGTTGATACATGCCAGCTTGCTTAATGCCGATTATGTGGAAAAATTGGCAGAAATGTATGCAAAAAATGGTTATCAGTTTATCACTATGGATGAAGCTTTAGAAGATTCTGCCTACCAAACTCCAATTACCAAATTTGGAAAATACGGCATTTCCTGGATAGACCGCTGGGCACTATCGGCAGGTAAAAAAGGAGAGTTTTTTAAAGGTGATCCCGAAACGCCCCAATACATCGCAGACCTCAGTAATCAGAAAGATTAAATATACTTTCGGCTTTTAAAATAAATGTGCTAATTTCCGACAGTAATTAATTCAACCCTTAATAATATGAAAGATTTTAATCGCAGAGATTTTATCAAAAACTCTGCTATGATTGCCGGAACTTCGGCCATTATCACCAATCCACTTTTTGCATCGGCTTATAAAGATAGCTCTGATGAAATAAAAGTTGCCCTCATTGGCTGTGGGGGGCGTGGAACTGGTGCGGCACGCCAGGCGATGTCGGTAAAAGAGAACGTAAAATTAGTTGCAATGGCCGACGCTTTTCGCGACAGATTGGATGATTGTTATAAAAACCTGACCACGGGTAAAGCACTGGATGGTCCTGTTGCCAAAAGAGTTCAGGTGCCCGAAGAAAATAAATTCGTTGGATTTGATGCTTACAAAAAAGCCATAGCCTTGGCCGATGTTGTTATCCTGACTACACCTCCGGGTTTTCGTCCAATCCATTTTGAAGAAGCCGTGCGTCAGAATAAGCACATTTTTATGGAAAAACCGGTGGCTACCGATGCACCTGGAATTCGCCGCGTATTAGATGCTGCCGAAGAATCTAAAAAGAAAAACCTGAAAGTCGTGGTTGGCCTGCAGCGTCATTACCAAACTTCGTACCTGGAATTGTACAAAAGAGTGATCGATGAGCAAATGATAGGTGACATCGTTTCTGCCAGGTGTTATTGGAACAACGATGGCGTGTGGGTGAAAAAACGCGAATCTCAAATGACCGAAATGGAGTACCAAATGCGTAACTGGTATTATTTTGTCTGGCTTTGTGGTGATCATATTTGCGAACAACATATACATAATATTGATGTAATAAACTGGTTTAAAGGCGGCTATCCTACTGAGGCTATCGCTATAGGTGGCCGTCAGGTTCGTACGGGAAAAGAGTACGGGGAAATTTTTGATCACCATGTGGTGGAGTTTGCCTATCCCGACGGTATGATTTTAGACAGTCAGTGCCGCCATCAGCCGGGTACGGTTGCCAATGTTTCCGAACATTTGGTGGGTACCAAAGGAAAAGCCACCGAAGGTAAAATATTTGACCTGAAAGGAAACAGCGTTTGGCGTCACCGTGGCAAAGAGGATAAAGACCCATATCAGGTGGAGCACGATGTTCTTTTCGATTGCATCGTGAATGATAAACCGATAAACGATGCCGAAAGAGGTGCCATGAGTACCATGACTTCCATTTTGGGAAGAATGGCTTCGTATTCCGGTCAAAGAATCACCATGGAGGAAGCATTGGCATCGAATATTTCATTGACTCCTGATGCATTTACCTGGGACACCCTGCCAAAATCATTGCCGGATGCGGATGGTTTTTATCCGATACCTGTTCCGGGCAAGTTTAAGGCAGTTTAATTAAGAATATTTTTTTAAAATAGTCCTCATTGCTCTACCTGTAGACTTTGAGGATTTTTTTAATATACAGAAAATCAATATCTTATTACCATAACCCCGAAGCCGCAATGCCGCAAAGTTTTTATAAATTAGAGTTCAGACCTCCGGACGGAGCCGGAAGATTAAGATTTTTTAACCCCAAAGCCGCAAAGACGCAAAGTTTTTAAGAATTAGAGTTCAGACAATTGGTCGGACCCGGAAGACTAAGGTTTTTGAACCCCTAAGCGGCAATGCCCCAAAGTTTTTTTAAAGAAATGCGAATTTGAGGCAAGACAGAATGTAGGACTCGGAAAGCGAAGATTTTTTAACTCCAAAGTCGCAAGGCCGCAAAGTTTTTAAATCATCGAATCGGAAGTCAGACCATGGGTCGAACCCAAAAATAGATAACAAGACTTGTTAGATTGAATAAAGTATGTATTACAAATTAGGAAACTTATAAAGCTCAAGATAAAATGGACTTACAATTAACAGGAAAAACAGCCCTGATAACAGGAGGAAGTAAAGGAATTGGTTTGGCAGTGGCTGAGGGATTTGCGGCTGAAGGAGTGAATCTGATACTTTGTGCCAGAGATCCGGAAATTCTAAAATCTGAAAGCATGCGAATCGCAGACGAATATGGGGTTGAAGTTGAAAATTATGCGATTGACTTAAGTTCTGCAGCTGAGATTGAAAAATTTGGAGCCTGGTTACAAACGAATTATAAACAAATAGATATTTTTATTTCGAATGCAGGGCAGGGGAGTGAAGAAAAAATAGAAACTGCACCGGATTCCCGTTGGGCATATTACCTGGACTTGCACTTGATGGCCTCTGTTCGTCTTTCCAGAATTCTTATTCCATTAATGAATGAGGGCGGCTCTATGATTTTTAACTCTTCCATTTGTGCCAGGCAGCCACTTGGTTATGAACCCATTTACAATACCACTAAGGCTGCACTTTCCATGTTTTCCAAATGCCTCGCCAATGAGCTGATATCCCAAAATATTCGGGTAAATACCATGAATCCTGGCCTGATAATCACCCCGGATTGGCGTAAAACCGCCACCAGTCTGGGTGAAAAAGAAGGCATTACTGCCGATGAATACCTGGACCGACTTGCCAAACAACTCACACCCATTGGCCGCTTCGGTACACCTGCAGAGCTTGCTCGATTCTTCGTATTTCTGGCTTCTCCAATGGCTTCCTATTCTGTTGGTTCTACTTACTATGTAGACGGCGGTTGGTTGAATGTAGTAGATTAAACTACCTGTTCTGGTGAAATTTTAAAGAATCAGATCAATACGTGAGAAAATCACCCTTTTCTGTTATTCTTTAATGCATCAAATTTGGAGGTCTTTTTGGCAGAATTAATGCTTTATGAATTAGTTTCTTTTATTGCCCCGAAGCCGCCAAGCCGCAAAGTTTTTTAAGTAGAATAAAGAAAATATCGAAAAAGAGGTCAAATTAAGGGTCGGACCCGGAAGGCGAAGAATAAGTTGCCTGATTTAAAACCCAAAAGCCGCAATGCCGCAAAGTTTTATGAATTATAAAGAACCTCTTCCTGTACAAGTCAGACTCAGTTTCGGAATAAGATAATTAATCTTGGATTGTCACAAATAACTAAACAACTTATTAAACCCAAACTCCTTTATTTCTTCAAAAAGGCTATTCACTTAATGATTCGATAACTAAAAGCCTCATCGGGGCGTGATAATAATAGAAAATATCATTACACCTATTCCTAGACCCCATTAGGGGCGATATCTAAAAGTGGAGGTAGAAAACAGTTGGGGCAGACTAAACCCCTGACTTTTATGGTGGAGTTCTTCTGCACATGGATTTGGTTTACACAGAGGGCCACAGGGAAATTTGGAATGCAGTTTTATTTTAAAGTGGTCAACTTGCAAAATGTTTATTCTAATAAAACAAAACTAGAATTAGTAGCCAGGCTAAAGGTCTAAGCTAGGGAATAGTGTATTTGAGGCATTTTAAATCCAAAAATAATGTCTTAATTATTAATTGATAGAAATAGAATATCGAGCTGAAGATTTTCTCGGCCTACCTAATTATTAATGGAAATTCTACTTAATCACCACCATCTCCCCGGTTTTTACACTCTCGTCGCAAGCAAAGGCCACTTTCAAGCTGTTTACAGCGTCGTTCATGTGGTCGGTGAGATCCAGGTTTTCCTGTATGGCTTTTAGGAAATACCTTTGCTCGCGGTTGCACAATTCCTGGTGATCGGGCTCGTCGTTCAGCATAATCCATTCGTCGGGTTTCAGGAACTCGTTTTTGTCGTCTATTGCAGCATAATGCACTTTAAGCGACTGGGTTTTGCTATGTGAGTCAATATCGTCTGATTTTCCGGCCGCACCGGCGTCTTTGGC
>JAHEBN010000049.1 GCA_024645245.1 Jiulongibacter sp.
ACGTTTGGCTTCAGGATCCGTAAGTCCTTCCAAAGCTTTATAAAATCTGTTTTTCGCATCAACTCCTTTTACATTTAAACCGAGCCCCTGATAAGACTTTAAAACCTGTTCGAATTCATTTTTTCTGAGGAGTCCGTTATCTACAAAAATGCAAAATAAATTCTTTCCTATCGCACGGTGAATTAACAAGGCTGCTACAGATGAATCTACACCACCAGAAAGACCCATTACTACTTTATCATCGCCCAATTGCTCTTTTAATTCTGCAACACTCGATTCTACAAATGACACCGATGTAAAGTCCTGTGAACACTTACATATATCTACGAGAAAATTATGCATTAATTGCTTGCCATCCAGCGAGTGAGTAACTTCCGGATGAAACTGAATGCCATAGGTTTCTTCATTATCAAATTTAAAAGCAGCTACTTTTACCGAGTCGGTAGATGCAATTAATGAGGCGTTTTCAGGTAATTCTGTTATGGTATCAGCATGAGACATCCAAACTTGTGAATTATTACTAATTCCATTAAAAAGCGAATTATTTTCTTGATGCCAGTTTAAAATCGCCCTGCCATATTCGCGAGTGGTGGAGGCTTGCACTTTACCTTTGTATTTGTTGGCCAGAAGTTGTGCTCCATAGCAAACACCTAATACCGGTACTTTTCCTTCAAAAATGTTTAAATCGATATCCGGAGCATCTGATTCCCTTACCGAACAGGGACTTCCAGATAGAATTACGCCTTTAATATTTGCAGTAATTTCGGGTATTTTATTATAGGGGTGTATTTCACAATATACATTTAACTCTCGCACCCTTCGGGCTATTAATTGAGTATATTGGGAACCAAAATCAACAATTAAAATTTGTTCGTTCATTATTCAAAATCGGTATATAAAAGGTATTTTTTTCTAAGTTTTTTATAATTCTCAAGATCAGAAGACCATTTTTCAGAAATTTCTTTTTCACCTAATCCATTTTTTATATCGGCTAAAATCCAGCTATTTCCCATAAGCAAATTGAAAAATTTTTCATTAGTGAAAAATTTATCTTTTTCCGAAAAGGCTGCATAGAAGGAAATTAAATATTTCAAAGAAAATCGATCTGAATAAGCATCAATTCCCGATAAATCAATCCCATAACATAATTTACCTTTATTTACAGGATTCATGGCACCGGGTTTATCTTCCGGCGTGAAAGTAAAATTTCCTAATTTTTTATCTGGCCCTCCAATTACCTGAAATTGTTTGTCAGTTCCCCTTCCCACACTAATTTGAGTTGGCTCGAATCCGCAAATAGAAGGGTATAAATTTATTGCCTGGTTATTGGGTAAGTTGGGGGAAGGTTTTACGGGTAAATTATACTTTGAATTGTGATTGTATGCCTCACAAGGTATAACAGTAAGTTTGCATTTTTTAGAAGAAGCCCAATGTTCTCCATCAATCATTTTTGCCAATTCGCCGGAAGTAAGCCCATAAACTATTGGTATGGGGTTTAGCCCGACAAATGAACTAAATTCTTTCTCTAAAACCGGTCCGGCAACATAATGTCCATTTGGGTTTGGTCTGTCTAGAATAATGAGTTCTTTGTCGTTTTCTGAAACAGCTCCTATTACATAATGTAGCGTACTGCTGTAGGTATAGAATCTTACGCCAATATCCTGTATGTCATAAACGAGTAAATCCAAAGTATTTAAATCCTCTTTGGAAGGCAATTTGTTTTTACCATAAAGTGAGATAATCGGGATACCTGTTTTAGGATCTCTGGAATTATCGATATGAGCTCCTGCATCTGCATTGCCACGAAATCCATGTTCCGGGGCAAAAACTTTAACCACATTTATTCCTGATGAAAGTAAGGTATCTAATAAGTGGGTTTTATTTATTGTAGATGTATGATTTACGATCAAACCAACCTTCTTATTTTTCAATAAAGTAAGGTATGTGCTTAAATTTTCTGCAGCAGGGGTTGGTTCTGTTTCAATATGTACTTTGTTTCCCTTAGATTTACAGGCAAATGCCTGGGTAATTAGTAAAATGCCAAAGACAAGGGTTATAATTTGCTTCATATAAATGAAAATTGAGTTTTTTCTTGCCAAAAAGATTAGAAATACTAAAAATCAAGCCTTTTCATCGACGGTTGTTAAAGTAGGCATAGCCAGTATATCAATCGGTGTTTCGGTTATTTTATTGTCATTCTCCATTTTGCTGGGTTTTAAAAGCAAAATAAAAGAAAAACTTTTCAGTATGTCTGCTCAGATGCAGATCAGCAAAATTACACTTAATCAGTCGTTTGAAGAAAATCCTTTCGCATTTAATTCTGAATTAAAGTCGATATGCAGTCAAAATGAAAATATTTCGGCATATAATCCAGTTGGATTAAAATCTGCCATTCTAAAATCGGAGACCGAAATTTCCGGTGTTTTGCTAAAAGGTATTGATGAAAATTATCATTGGGAAATTTTTGAAGAAAATCTTAAAACGGGCAAAAAACTCAATTTTGACAAGCAAAACGCCGGAAAGGAAATTATTATTAGTGAAAATTTGGCTAATTTACTTGCTTGTAAAACAGGGGATGATGTTTTGATTTATTTTATACAAAATCCACCGAGAGCCAGAAAAGTTAAAATAGTTGGTACCTACAATACCGGCATTTCTGAATTAGATAATTCCTATTGCCTGATTGATTTGTCCTTAATTCAAAAAATAAATAATTGGGATAGTACTCAAGTTGGTCATATCGAGTTATTCCTGAAGGATTTTGATCAAATGGAGCTTACTCAAAAAGCGATTTATGAGGATTTACCTCAGGATTTGAAAATTACCAACATCACGCAATCCCTATCTCAATTCTTCGATTGGTTTAATTTACTGGATCGAAATATAGTAATAGTAATTATTCTGATTATTTCTGTCGCCGGATTCAACATGGTTTCCGTACTCCTGATTATGATTATGGAAAGATCGCCTATGATTGGCTTATTAAAATCCTTGGGAATGCCGGATTTTCAAATCAGAAATATATTTTTCACTAATGCTTTTCAGATAATTTTAAAAGGATTACCCATAGGAAACGCCATTGCATTTGGTTTTGGTTTGTTGCAATACCATTTTCACCTGATACCACTTGATCCGGAAAATTATTATATGAATAATGTTCCCATCAGCTGGAATTTTGGGATATGGCTGGGAGTGAATGCGGGAGTTATTTTTTTAGTGAGTCTGTTTATTATCATCCCCACCTTGTTTATTTCTAAAATTGAACCTGTAAGTGCTCTAAAATATAAAGACTAATTACTAGAAAGTGGTTTCTTTATCATTAGTAGAATCGTATTGATTCCCCGAACCAAAATTATCATTCCCTTCTTCCTTTTCTTTAATGATTAACCAAACCCCAAGGCCAATAAGAAACAGAGGCCACATTTTCCCGATATAATGAAAGAGATTAATGTCAAAAAAAGTGCGAAAAGCAAAAATAGTACCTAATACTATTAGTATCAGACCACCTACCATATTTCCGTTTTTTGAATGATTTCTCATATTATTTTAATTTTGGTATGAAAATCCAAGCTTCTGAATTCTCTCTTTTAATAGCTAAACAGTCAAATATATCGGCGAATTTCATAATTGCCGTACAAACTACATGAATGGTTAATCAATCGGATAAAGTGTAGATAAATGATTTGAAGTTTCATTCAAGATCATCCAGGAATTCAAGTATATCATGAGTATTGTTATAATTTAAAAAACCGGGGCGTTCTTCTGAACTTCCACGTATGGCTATTCCTAAATTGTGAGGTAAATTCCCGAGCAATGCCAAATTTTCCGTATTCCAATCGGTCAGTATAAATACGGAATCGCTATTTACAGGCTTATAATCAGCTAATTCATTACTTTCTAATTTCAATATCCGTAGGTCGGCGGCTCCGGGATCAGCTATAAAATCCGAGATATTCTTAAATTCTTTTATAAAATATCCTTCAAACTGGGAAATAACAGGTGATTCGAGGTTTGAAGGGTAAACAAGGAAGTCTAATTCTAAATTTTCAATATCTTTTGAGACCATATTATCATCCGTGCATATTCCCCCTATTTCTACGCCCGAAAGCCAATTCTTTATTTCTGCTATTTTAGAATAGCCAATAAAACATTCATCTTTTGGGTTCAGGGCAAAAGCTACATGCGAAACTCCCATTCCTGCACAAAAACGTGCTTCTGAAAGGTTTGAAATATTGTAAATCAGCACTTTTTTGTTAATCATCCTTAAATCTATTTTTCCGCAAATGTAAGTAATAGGCTTTTTACACCCAAGTTTGTATTTTTGCAAAAAATAAACGGTGGGCTTTGAACCCACGCTGTTAAACATGGGCAAACACGGAAGAATATTAGTCGCCATGAGCGGCGGAATCGACAGCTCTCTTGCGGCTGTATTACTACATGAGCAAGGATATGAAGTGATAGGCATGACCATGAAAACGTGGGATTATGCATCATCCGGAGGCAATAAAAAAGAAACAGGCTGCTGCAGTCTGGACTCTATTAACGATGCCCGAAACATTGCCGTCAGTCTTGGATTTCCGCATTATATACTCGATATCCGAGAAGAATTTGGTGATTATGTTATTGATCACTTTACAGGGGAATACCTGGAAGGTCGTACGCCCAACCCTTGTGTGTTATGCAATACACACATCAAATGGGATGCTTTATTACGAAGAGCAGATAACCTGGGTTGTGAATTTATCGCTACCGGGCATTATGCCAAAATAAGAAAGGAAAATCAGCGTTTTGTAATATCAAAAGGAATTGATGTACTTAAAGACCAAAGCTATGTTTTATGGGGCATTTCTCAGGAAAGTTTATCACGGACCATACTGCCTTTAGGTGGATTAACAAAAGCGGAAATTAGGGAAATGGCCAAAGAAAGAGGCTTTTATGATCTGGTGAATAAATCTGAGTCTTACGAAATTTGTTTCGTTCCGGATAATGATTACCGTGGGTTTCTGAAAAGAAGAATTGACGGTCTTGAAGAGCGGGTTGCCGGAGGAAATTTCGTAATGGAAGATGGAACAGTGGTTGGCAAACATCAGGGTTACCCTTTTTATACGATTGGACAAAGAAAAGGACTCGGTATTGCATTAGGTCATCCGGTTTTTGTGACAGAAATAAGAAAAGATAGTAATGAAGTAATTTTGGGAACTGATACTCAGTTATATCGCAATGCGATGCATGTAGGTAAAGTTAAATTGCATAAATACGAAAATTTAGAAGGAAAGCATTTGGATGCTGTAACAAAAGTCAGGTATAAAGATGCTGGTACAGAATCCGTAATTAGTCAGATTGGACCCGATAAAATGGAAGTTTTATTTAAAGAATCCGTCTCGGCAATTGCTCCTGGTCAGGCGGCCGTTTTTTATGAAGGAGATGATGTAATAGGCGGTGGTTGGATATTAAAAAGTTTTAATCAATAATATTGGCAAATGTATTTTGCTCTTGAAAAATGAAAAGTAATTTACTGGTAATTATTCTGATTTTAAGTTCAGCAAATATTTTCGGGCAAAATAAGTATTTGATCATTCTAAAAGACAAAAACAATAGCCCATTCAGTACAGAAACCCCTTTGGTTTATTTATCTGAAAGAGCTGTTCAACGACGTTTGAAGCAAGAAATCCCAATCACTTCTCACGATTTCCCACCCAATCCTTCCTACGTACAGCAAATTGCTGAAACAGGTGTAAAAATAATTAATAAATCACGTTGGATGAATGCGGTCTTGATTGATACCGATATCAACGGCTTAAAAAAGGTATTAAGTCTGCCGATTGTAAAAGGACAGGAGTCACCGTTTTCAAATGGGCTGGAAAAAGGAGGAAGTGATAACAGTGGTAAATCCGTAAGAAAAGGTACAAAAAATGTATCTGACGGGGAAAATATACTTTTTGATCCGGGAAGTTCATCAAATCAACTGGAAATGCTCGGAGTCGATAAAATGCATGCCAGAGGCTTTACGGGTAAAGGAATGTTAATTGGAATTTTGGATTCAGGCTTCCAGAATGCCGATAAATTGGATGTATTTAATTCTGTATTTGTCGAAAACAGAGTACTGGAAACTTTTAATTTTGTTAACCCAAATACCTCGGTTTATCAGGCACATAATCATGGCACCAGTGTATTCAGTTGTATAGCCTCAAATCTGGACGGTCAACTCATTGGAACCGCACCAGACGCTACTTTTGCCTTATATGTGACAGAAAATGTGACTTCTGAAACCAGATTAGAAGAAGTAAATTGGCTATTGGGTGCAGAAAGAGCAGATTCTGTGGGTGTGGATGTAATCAATTCATCTTTGGGATATAGCACATTTGATAAATCCGAGATGAATTATACTTACGCCGATCTGGATGGGAATAAATCTATATGTACACGTGCAGCCGATTGGGCAGCCTCCAAAGGTATTCTTGTAGTGCTTTCTGCAGGAAATGAAGGTAATAAAGGATGGAAATACATTACAACTCCAGCAGATGCGGATTCTGTAATATCTGTTGCTGCGGTTGATGCCAATGGGGAGTATGTTTCATTCAGCTCTGTGGGTCCAAGTGCCGATGGGCAGATTAAGCCAGAATTAGCTGCAAAAGGACTTTCTACCACGCTCGCGGTACCCCAAAATATCGTCACCACAGGAAGCGGTACCTCATTTGCCTCGCCGCTTTTGGCCGGAATGGTTGCTGGCTTTCGACAGGCATTTCCCGATCTGAATGCCATGGAAATACGTTCTATTTTGTTAAAATCGGGATCGCAGGCACAAACACCTGATGAAAAACTGGGTTATGGTATTCCTGATTTTGAAAGGGCATATGATTTGGCACAATTGGAAAGCGTTTTAAAAAACAACCATAAAATATTAATTGTTTACCCTAATCCAGCCGAAAACACTGGTATTATTAAGGTAATTATTAACAATGAAGATTCAGGGAGTTATAATGCAAGCATATCCGATTCAAAAGGAAGAGTATTGTGGACAAATACTTTTTCGAACAAATTATTCGAAATACCCTTAAATGAATTTGGTCATGAATTAGGTTTATATGTGCTGAAAGTATGGAATGATAACCTCAGTTTAACCGAAAGAATATTGCTTCATTAAGCATTTATCCCTCATTCTGATTACGCTTTCCTCCGAATTATAATTTTTAATTTCATTAAGAGGAACCCATTTAAGATCAAATGACTCTGAATTACCTTGTAAATTTTCCATTTCATTGATTATGAATAAATAACGGACATCGTAATGAAAATGCTCAGGTATAGACTTGTGAGCGGGGATCAGATGAATATCGAGATCAAAAATTCCGGGTAAAATATATTCAGGTTTAAGTTTTGTTTCCTCGTACACTTCTTTTAACGTCACTTGCAATATATCCGAATTTCCATCGCAATGGCCCCCGGGTTGAAGCCATTTATGAAGTTTTGCATGGTGCATTAATAGGGCATTATCACCAGTAGAATTTATTATCCATGCAGATCCTGTAATATGGCCAGTTAAAAGTTCCCGTTGAAAACAACTTTCATTTAATAAAATAAAATTCAGAAATTCCAATCGCATTTCTTCTTCCCTTTTGTTAAAAGATAAATAATTCTTAATCTCATCATATAATTTTAATCTACCTTCTTGCATTTTATTTTACATTTGTGAAGTGTACAAACATAATTCATGTTAATGAAAAAAGCTTTTTTATTTATAATTACCATTCTTTTTTATAATTATTCATCATTTGCACAAGTAACTCCTCAACCAAGCCCCGGAGCCTTTACTGCTCAGACGGTCGGTATTACAAAATTGGAAATGGAATATTCCAGGCCAAGTGCCAGAGGAAGAAAAATATTTGGTGGATTATTGCCATATGGCAAATTATGGCGAACCGGTGCCAACGCCCCTACCCGCTTTTTTTGCTCTACAGATGTGAAAATAAATGAACAGGTTTTGCCGGCTGGAAATTATGCAATTTTGAGTTATCCACGTGAAAAAGAATGGTTTATAGTATTTTCGTCAGATCTGGAAGCAACAGAGGACACCTATTTCCCGGATTACGATGCCATTCGGGTAAATGTAGCAACCCAAAATGTGAACTTTACCGAATCGTTCACCATCGATTTCAGTAATATCACAGATTCGTCTGCAAACCTTAATTTTTATTGGGAGCAAACTTTGGCTACCATTCAAATTGTGGTTTCCAATGAAAGAACAATTATTGATGAAGTGGAATTACGTAAAATGGAGTCAGCCGGAACATTCCTTCAGGCAGCCGAATATATGGTGAACCACAATATGGATTTTAACAAAGCATTAGAATATATCGAGAATTCGATTTCACTAGTGGAAACATTCAGAAACACCTGGATAAAATCGGTAATACTTTATAAACTAAAGAGATATCCGGAATCATTGAAATTTGCAATTCTCGCCAGAGAAAAAGGTCAGACAGATACCGTTTATGAGTTTTTTAAAGATGCCATTGATCAAACGATTACCGAACTGGAAAACAGACCATTGTCTAATCAAAAATAACTATTCCATTGGGAGCAGCTGAGGTGGAAATCGTTTTGATTTCTTCAGTCTGGATATCGTAAAAACTTATTTCGCTGGATGACTGACTGATAATAAGGGCTTTTTTACCTGAATTATAAAAGTGAATCATATGTGGCTCCCCGGCAACTGAAACTTTACTTTTTTGCACCCAAATATTATTAATTTTCGAAAAGACAAAAACTTCGTCGGTTTTGGGACTACAAACCCATAAATCATTATCAGAAGGATTCAAACAGGCAAAACCAGGACTGAAATCCAGATCAATAAAATCCGACACTTCAAAACTTTTAATATCGACGAAATTTATTGACTTAATTAAGGAATTACTTACCAAGACCATATTATTATTTCCAGGCCAAACATTATCAGGTGAAATATCCACTTTTATTTTTTTGACCAATTCTTTTTTTTCGGCATCAATTACTTGTAAAAAAGTACTTTCACCGCTTGCTACAAACAAAAATTTGCCGTCAGGTGAAAAAATAATATCAGAAGGATCTGCATCTAAAGTTATTTCTGCCAGAAGTTTTCCTTCTGGGAAAGAATATGCCAAAGCTCTACCAGAATGCGATGCTGTACTTGTCCAGATTTGTTTCTCATCAGGAGAAAAAACAGCGTTGTGATTGGCAAATGGAGTAGTGATGGTTTGTACAATTTGCCTTTTCCTTGAATCATAGATTAATAACTCTCCTGAAAATGTTTTACCATGGAGTCCATTGTGACCTAAGGAGAAATCATATCCAGGATTTGAAATGGCCAAAAATCTACCGCTGGTACTTGCATATACATGGTGAGGGAATTTATCTGATGATTCTGTGAGCAACATGCTGTTAATCATGGAATGAGTACTGAGGTTGATTAAATCAAGAGACCGGCCTTTACCAGTTACCACATAGGCATGAGGATAATCTAATTCAGGTAAAAGCTGTTCTTTTTTACTACAGCTTATTAGAATTAATGACAAAAAAACAATTTTCAATCTTTGCATATACAAAAAAACGTTCCATTTGCATGAAACGTTTTTATAAAACCGATATTTTTTTGAAAATTAGTTAGGTAATTTACCTACCATATCAACCGGTTTAACCCATTCATCAAACTCTTCAGAAGTTAAATAACCCAATCCAATGGCAGTTTCTTTTAAGGTGGACCCGTTTTTATGAGCTGTCTGAGCTATTTCCGCTGCTTTATAGTATCCAATTTTGGTATTTAAAGCAGTTACTAACATTAAACTATTGTTCAGTTGTTTTTCAATATTGTCATAAAGTGGCTCAATACCAATCGCACACTTATCATTAAATGATACACACACATCCCCAATTAATCTCGCTGAATGTAGGAAGTTGGTAATCATCATTGGTTTAAATACATTTAATTCAAAGTGCCCGTTGGATCCTCCAATATTTATTGCCACATCATTTCCCAGAACCTGGGCTGCCACCATAGTCATTGCCTCGCATTGTGTAGGATTAACCTTTCCAGGCATAATGGAAGAACCCGGCTCATTATCCGGAATGTAAATTTCGCCAATACCTGACCTTGGACCTGAAGACAACATTCGGATATCATTTGCGATTTTCATTAAGGAAACAGCCACTGTTTTTAAAGCTCCATGAGCTTCTACAATAGCATCGTGGGCAGCCAATGCTTCAAATTTATTCTCGGCGGTGATAAATGGCAAACCAGTTAAATTAGCAATATGAGCTGCTACGTTTACATCGTATCCCTCAGGTGTATTTATGCCTGTACCCACTGCTGTCCCTCCCAATGCTAATTCGGAAAGGTGAGCAAATGAATTTCGGATTGCCCTCAGACCATGATCTAATTGCGAAACATAACCAGACAATTCCTGACCCAAGGTCAAGGGTGTGGCATCCATAAAGTGCGTACGTCCTATTTTTACCACATGCATGAATTCCTTCGATTTTGCCTTCAGGGTATCTCTGAGTTTTTCTATGCCAGGTATAGTCAGTTCAGATAAAGTCTGGTAAGCGGCAATGTGCATGGCCGTTGGGAAAGTATCATTAGATGACTGAGACTTGTTTACATCATCATTTGGATGTAAGAATTTAACCTTTTCGCCCAGATCTCCCCCATTCAAAACATGTCCCCGATACGCGATCACTTCATTGCAATTCATATTGCTTTGGGTACCTGATCCTGTTTGCCAAACTACTAAGGGGAACTGATCTGCCAGTTTTCCTTCCAATATTTCATCACAAACTTTACCTATTAAATCTGATTTTTCTTTAGTTAAAATGCCTGCATCGAGATTGGTAAGGGCAGCCGCTTTCTTTAAATAGGCAAATGCCTTTATGATTTCCTTAGGCATTTTATTAATGTCAGTCGCAATTTTGAAATTTTCAATAGATCGTTGTGTTTGTGCACCCCAATATACATGAGCAGGCACTTTCACTTCGCCCATAGTATCTTTTTCAATTCTGTATTCCATCAATTATTTTGCTTATTAATTTTGTATTAAAGAAAGAATTCGATTACAAATTTATTCAGTTAATATAATAATTCCAAGAATAAATCGGTCTAGTTTATTATAGAATTAATGATTTTAAATTGCTTTAGGTGTCTTATTATCCTTAAAAAATATTACGAACAAAATGAGCACAATGAAAGCAATCGCAGCCGGAACCATCCAAACGGAAGTCCAATTATGATTAACAATTGTTCCGCTCGCATCCGCAACGGCATATTTATCAATCACAATTCCGGAAAGCCAGGAACCTATTCCCATCCCAACACCATAAGTGGCAAATGTTATGAGGCCCTGAGCCGAATTTTTTATTTTTTCTCCTGCTTTGTTATCTGTATAAATTTGACCCGTCACAAAAAAGAAGTCATAACAAACTCCATGCAAAACAATTCCTAACAACAAAATCCATTCACTGGAAATCCCATCTCCATATCCAAAACATAAGAATCGAACGATCCAGGCTATCAATCCTACAATCAACATCTTTTTGATTCCGAATTTTTGTAAGGCAAAAGGAATAAGGAGCATGAAGAAAACTTCAGAAACCTGACCCAGCGACATTTTGTTTTCCACATTGGTCATGTTAGTTTCGGTCAAAGAAAGATTGGCATGTGCATAATAGAATGCGAGCGGAATACATACGAGAACCGATGAAATAAAGAAAATTAAAAACGAACGGTCTTTGAAAAGAACCAATGCATCGGTACCAATTATTTGACCAAAAGTTGCTTCTTTATCGGCTTTTGGTGGGGTGTCAGGCAAGAAAAACGAATAAATACCCCAAGCTAATGAAATGTACATGGAGATTTCGAAAATGGCAACTTTATCACCTAAAGCGTAATAGCCTATTACATTCGTAATTAAAATCCAGGCGATTGTTCCTACAACGCGTATGGTAGGAAATTCCTTTTCCGGACTTTCCATTTGATTCATGGCAATTGCACTGGAAAGTGCCAGATTGGGTGCGAATGTGAGCGTATAGGCCAGTATATACCAGAAAAAAGTATCCGGATTGGTATTTTGAATTAACAGATATAAAATTCCGGCTCCTATAATATTCAGTATACCCATAACTTTCTGGGCTGAAAAATACCGGTCGGCAATCATACCTACAAAAAATGGTGCAACAATAGACGCAATAGAAAAAGTGGCATAAGCACTGCCTATCTGTGCTCCTGTCGCGTGCAAGGTAGTAAACAGGTATTTACCCATTTGGCCGTACCATGCACCCCAGGTACAAAACATAAGCAACATCATAAACATCAGCTGAATTCGAACTAAAGGTTTCATAGGGTTTTTGTTTCTGATAAATGGTTTTAGAATAAGTTCTAAAGTAAATACTATTTTTGCAAAAAATTAAATAATGCGTTTTTTTCTGGAATTGGCGTACAATGGAAAATCTTATCATGGCTGGCAAGTACAGAACAATGCCCGTACTGTACAAGGTGAGCTTGAAATCGCCTTTTTGCATCTGATGCGGGAAAAAATCACCATTAATGGTAGTAGTCGCACGGATACAGGAGTTCATGCAAGACAACAATACGCCCATTTTGATACTTTACAAGTATTTGATATTCCTAAAATGATTTATAAACTGAATTCCTATTTAGGTGATGATATCCGGGTTAAGCAAATTTTAAAGGTAGATATTTCCATGCACAGTAGATTTGATGCAATTTCCCGAAAATACATATACCAACTTATTCGGGAAAAAGATCCTTTTCAATTTGAAAATGCACTCTATTTCAACCGATACATTGATTTTCAGGAAATGAATGTGGCAGCTCAAATATTACTTAAACATACAGATTTTCAATGTTTCAGTAAAGTAAAAACCGAAGTAAATAACTTTAATTGCGATATCCAAAGAGCCGAATGGGTACAAAATGGCAACATTTGGGAATTTCATATTCAAGCCAATCGTTTTTTAAGGGGTATGGTTCGGGCCATAGTTGGTACTTTGATTGAGGTAGGTTTGGGCAAATTGAGCATGGCGGATTTTGAAAATGTGATCATTTCGAAAAACAGGAATGAAGCCGGGGCTGCAGTAGAGGCTAAAGGTTTGTTTTTAACTGAAGTCAATTATCCGAAAAGTTATTTTGCCGAAAATGAAAATTAGAAAAGCCTTTTCAAATGAAATGGATAAAGTGAGAGAACTTTTTCGTGAATATGAAAAGGAACTTGGTCTTGATTTGTGTTTTCAGAATTTTGCGAAGGAATTAGCCGAGCTTCCGGGCATATATTCAGAGCCGCAAGGTTGCATATTATTAATGACAGATAAGGAAGAATATGCCGGCATTATCGCATTAAAACCTTTAGAAGAAGGAATATGCGAAATGAAGCGTTTGTATCTCCGGCCTGAATACCGGAAAAACGGGAATGGAGAAAAACTGGCAAGGGCATTATTAAAAGAAGCTAAGAAAAAGAAATTCCTAATTATGAAACTGGATACTTTGGAAAGGTTGAAACCGGCCATGAAGCTTTATGAAAAACTCGGTTTTTTGACAACAGATGCTTATAATTACAATCCGGATAATACAGTAAAATATTTTCAAAAATTGTTGAACTAGTGGCAGAAATTGGAGTAGATGTAAAAAAAGCTGCCGAATTTCTGCAGCAAAGTCAGGTAATAGGTATTCCCACTGAAACCGTTTACGGTCTTGCCGGTAATGCACTCGATCCAAATGCTTTAAGCAAAATATTTGAAGTAAAAAACAGACCAAGATTTGACCCCTTGATTGTGCATATTCCGTACAAAGAACATTTAGGATTATATGTAAAAAATATTGATACGGAAATTTTGAAATTAATCGATACGTTTTCACCGGGGCCGGTTACCTTTCTGCTTCCTAAAATGGATATTATACCCGATTTGGTCACAGCAGGTTTACCCAGAGTTGCCATTCGGATTCCATCACATTCTCTCTTTAGAGAGTTACTTGATATGCTTCAATTCCCACTTGCAGCTCCAAGTGCCAATCCGTTTGGATATATAAGTCCTACTCAAGCAAAACATGTAAATGATCAATTGGGAGAAAAAATCCCTTATATACTTGATGGAGGACAGTGTGAAGTGGGTTTGGAATCAACAATTGTTGGCCTTGATAATGGAGAATTGACTATTTACAGAAAAGGGGGTTTAGATATCGATGCGATAGAAAATATAGCAGGCAAGGTAAAAGTGAAAGAGTTTTCGGATTCGAATCCTGCAGCTCCGGGCATGCTTAAAAGCCATTATTCTCCAAAAATTTCATCAAGAATTTACGAAGATAACATAAAATTAAGCTTAAAAACAGGAGCACTGAGATTCCAAAATTATTTAAACATGCTTCCAGTTAAGAATCAGTTCATTTTGGCAGAGAATGGGGATTTGAACCTCGCAGCCCAAAGGTTATTCACTGGTCTTAGGTGGCTGGATAATCAAGGTTTTGATCAGATTGTTATAGAACTCGCTCCAGAAACAGGTTTGGGAAGAGCTATAAACGACAGACTGAGAAGAGCTGTTGTTCAATAAATTCAGTTCTTAATAAGTACCATTTCTACCCTGCGATTTTTAGCTCTGTTTTCTTCTGTGTCATTAGGTGCCAGTGGATCTGTGTCACCTTTACCCAGAACCCGTATATTGTTGGGATTGGCTCCTTTATTAAACAAATAATTCGCTACCGCCTTGGCCCGGAAATTTGAAAGCCCTTTGTTTAGTCTTGGGTCGCCAATATTATCCGTATAACCCACAATTTCAATAATAACCTCAGGCGACTTCTTTAAAGTCTCGGCAATTGTATTTAGCTGAGCTACTTCCTCTTCCGTAATTTTGGCACTACTTTGGTCAAAAAACACTTTATCCAGGAAATATCTTTTCCCAATACTTCCTTTATCTTTCAATTCTTTCTCTAAATCACTGCTTTGCCCGGGCACTTTGCTCAAAATATCCAAAACATCTGGCACCACCAATTTAACTGGTTCCTCTTTTACTATGGGTTTTTCTTCTTTTGCAACAGGTTCCTTTTCCGCCTCCTTAACTACAACTTTAGGAATTTCTATTAATTCAAACTCTTTAGCTTTAGCTGATTTTATCAAATCATTCCCATTAAATTTTTCTATAATATTTTGATATCCATTTTTAATTATCTGTACGGTATATTCCTGATCCGGGGCAATTTCCACATTGTAAACTAATGCTGCATTATCCAAGGATTCATTAAAACGTTTATTATTTGAATCGAAAATCTTTAATATAACATCCTTATAATCCGTAATTTTTGTCATATTTATTATTCTGAAGTTCACCGGATAAAAGCTTTTTTCCATATCCAATGTCATCTGACGATCGCTTAATTCACCTTTTTTAAAGGTCTTTTTATAAGGCTTATATTCAACTAAGTTTGCTTCCAAAAAATATTCATTATCTGAATTAAATGTTGAAATAAACTTTCCATTTTCATCAGGTTCTACGGAAGAGTTATTTTTTGATAAAAGTCCAAAATTAACAGCCGGTGTTATGGCGTTTCCGGTCAATCTATCCTGAAAAACCAAGGTTGTTTCTTTGCTATTTTTCCTTTTGAAAAATAATTCCTGCTGATTCCCATCCAGGTTGGTGATATCAGCCACATTCTCAGCATATCTGTCAGCCAAAATTCCATAGGAGTAATTGGAGTTCTTTTTCAAGTGGGCTTTAAAAACGCCCTGATCTGGAGTTTGAAATACAAAAATTTCTGATCCATGACTATCCACTATTTTTAACTTACTCCCGGGTATCAACTTCTTACTTTCAATGTCTTTTAAGTAGATCACGTAAGTATCTTTTGGTAACCATCCCAATTCCACCGTTACATCCTTTTCTTTATTATCCAGGTTATGAGTATAATCCATGTATTCGGGACAAGTCACTTCAATAAAGTATTTCTTATTACTTTCCGTACTAAAGTTCCAGATAAGTTTTTCGTCCGGTTTAAGTTCTACAAGAGCATTACCTCCTTGCGAGAAAACTTTCAGTTCGGCAGCGGGAAGTTTTTCTCGGGTATACTTATCAATAATAGTAACGTGAAATTGATTATCTGTTCTATCTAATGAAAAACTAAATTCCATAGATCCCCCTGAAAGGTTATTTACCATCGCTGTACCGTTTTTCTGTACATAACCTTCCTTATATACGATTACCTGATAATTTCCTTTTTCTTCAGGTTTGAGTTTTCTCTCTTGAGTTCCGCTTAATTTAATTTCCTTTCCAGAGGGTGATTTTATCATAAAATCTGCCTCGAGAAATTTGCCACTTTCCTTATCGGTAGCTTTAAACGTCATGAATGTCATGGGCCGCACTCTCAATATAACGTCACTTTTTTGTGCATTTTCTACCTGATATTCAAAATCTTTATAGTCGGATGCCAAAAATCTTAATAAATATTTTTTGCCATTTTCAAAAGAAAATTTAGTTGATCCATTATTCAAATTCTGATCAAATACTTCTTTATTGGTACCAGATTCAATTATTACCAGTTTACCAGATACCGGGGTTCCGGTTTGCTCGTCAATCATTTTCACAAAAATGGTTTCAGCCGGATGCATCAAGTCAATTACACGCTCTATTCTATTGGCCGGAGTTCCTACCTGAACATCAATCTCGGTAATAGAATCATCAAAACCGACCCCTTCGGATTTAACCTGATATATACCATTTTCATTTAAGCTTATTTCATAACTTGTCTGGGTTCTTGAAGTATTTCCTTTTCCCAATACTTTTCCTTGAAAAGTCACTTCAAAAGATGCCGGAATTTCTCTGTTCTTTTCCTGATCTTTAGCTTTTAATACTAATCTGGCGGTGGGTCTACGCATCATCCGAAATACAATTTCGGTTTCATCTTCCATGATGTCATTTCCAACCAATATTTTTTCTTCCGGATAAAATTCATCAAGAATTGCCTTAATTTTTACGTCATCGCCACTTTTGAGGATGATAAATTTAAGTCCGTCTTCTTCTTTTATGGGATAGGAATTCCCGGTTTTTCTTGACTCAGCCCGAAACTCAACTTTTAGGTCTCCTCCCGAAAAGTCGTCAACTGCACTTAGATAAACCTTAATTTCTGCCAATGCAGAAGCAGTCAAGGAATTTACATTTCCAAAAAAAAGACTGAAAAAAAATAATAAGTTTGTAGTTCGTATAAATCTCATCTCAATTATCAGGAATGTACTTTATGTACGAATTAATTAACGAGCAAAGTAATAAATAATTTGATCTGTCAATTCTATGATACTAACACCAAATTTTTTGCCATGCATCGCTTTTTGGCAAGAAATATTTAAAGATAAAGAAATTAAAATTAAAGACGATGATATTTACTATAAGCAAAGTTATCGTAATCGGACTCAGATTTTAACCGCAAATAAGGTACTTAATCTGATTATTCCCGTTCATGCAAGTTCTGGAAAAACCTTAACGAAGGATGTAAAAATAGATAAACATGAAGATTGGCAACGTATACATCTTCAAAGTATAAAGGCGGCTTATAACCGATCACCTTATTATCAATACTATGATTATATCTTTCAAATCCTATATGAAAAAAAATATGATTTTCTGTTGGATGTAATAATTGATTCTCTGACTTTATGTCAGAAAGCTATGGGCATTAACCTGCCAATCAGTCTGCTTAAAGAAGAAAAATCAGAAACGCTAAACTTAAATTCAAAAAATCAGAATGAGATCATAGACAATTATACATTCAAGCCCTATTTACAAACCTTTGGCAATACTTTTGTACCAAACCTTAGTATTCTGGACTTAATTTTCTGTTGTGGGCCTGAAGCAAAGAGCTTTTTAAACAAATCAACGGGGATTTGAACAGAGAAGTAACTTATTTCGTTATATTTGAAAGTAATAGAAAACAAATCTAAATGGAACCCAAATTTTCACAGCGAGTAAAAGAAGTAATTACCTTTTCAAGAGAGGAAGCACTACGTTTGGGTCATGATTACATTGGCACTGAACACCTGATACTTGGAATGATCAGGGAAGGCGACGGTACCGGTCTGGAGCTTATTAAAAAGACCGGAATCAGATTAGACGATCTGAAATATAATATTGAAACCGCCACACGTGGAACTGCGACAAATAATATTAAAAACTTGGCTAACATTCCGTTAACGCGACAGTCGGAAAAAGTGCTGAAAATTACTCATTTGGAAGCTAAAATTTTCAAGTCAGATGTAATCGGAACTGAGCATTTGCTTTTGGCAATACTACGTGATGGTGATAATCTTGGTTGTCAAATATTAAATCGTTTCAAAGTCAATTATGAATTGATTAAAGAAATGCTTGAATATCAACTAAGTGGTCAAATGCCTAAAATGGAAAAGCCGGATACCGAAGATGATGAAGACAGGGTATTTTCAGCTTCAAATCCTGGCCGGGAAGGTAAGGGTACTGAAAAATCAAAAACTCCGATTCTTGACAATTTCGGCCGCGATCTTACTAAACTAGCAGAAGCTGGTAAACTGGATCAGATAATTGGACGTGAAAAAGAAATCGAACGTGTAGCTCAGATTTTGTCCAGAAGAAAAAAAAACAATCCAATACTTATTGGAGAACCCGGAGTTGGTAAAACAGCCATTGCCGAAGGTTTAGCTTTGAGAATCGTTCAGAAGAAAGTCTCTCGTGTTTTATTTGGTAAAAGAGTTGTTACCCTTGATTTGGCTTCCTTAGTGGCAGGTACCAAATACAGAGGTCAGTTTGAAGAAAGAATGAAGGCGGTAATGGCCGAACTCGAAAAATCTCCAAACGTCATATTATTTATTGATGAAATTCATACGATAGTAGGTGCTGGTGGAGCAAGTGGCTCATTAGATGCATCCAATATGTTTAAACCAGCATTAGCGAGAGGTGAAATTCAATGTATCGGAGCTACTACTTTGGATGAATATCGCCAGTATATTGAGAAAGATGGTGCTCTTGCCCGAAGGTTCCAAATGGTAATGATAGATGCTACAAGTGTGGAAGAGACCATTGAAATCCTACATAATATAAAAGACAAATATGAGGATCATCATAATGTAACTTACTCGGATGAGGCCATTGAAACTGCCGTTAAGTATTCAGAACGATATATTTCTGACCGTTATCTACCTGATAAGGCTATTGACGTAATTGACGAAGTGGGTGCTCGGGTGCATATTAGTAATATACATGTACCTCAGGAAATTCTGGATTTAGAAGCAGCCGTTGAAGAAATAAAGCTGGAGAAAAACAAAGTGGTCAAAAGCCAACGCTATGAAGAAGCAGCTCAGCTAAGAGATAAAGAGAAAAAGTTGATAGATCAGCTGGAAAAAGTAAAAAATGCCTGGGAGGAAGAAAGTAAAACCAAGAGACATTTAGTTACTGAAGATAGTGTAGCAGAAGTAATAGCTCAAATGACCGGCATTCCGGTCAGGAAAGTTAATATGAACGAAAGTGAGCGAATCCTGAAAATGGGAGATTCACTGAAAGGTAGAATAGTAGGTCAGGATAGTGCGGTTGAGAAACTAGTAAAAGCAATTCAGCGAACTAGAGTAGGATTAAAAGACCCAAGAAAACCAATAGGTTCATTTATTTTCCTGGGACCTACAGGAGTAGGTAAAACCGAACTCGCGAAAGCACTTACAGATTACCTTTTTGATAAAGAAGATTCACTTATCCGAATAGATATGAGTGAATACATGGAGAAATTCAGTATTTCGAGGTTGGTAGGAGCCCCTCCCGGATATGTCGGTTACGAAGAAGGCGGACAACTAACTGAGAAGGTACGTAGAAAACCATACTCCGTGGTATTATTAGATGAAATCGAAAAAGCCCATCCCGATGTATTCAATATTTTACTTCAAGTATTGGATGATGGAATATTGACGGATAGTTTAGGCCGAAAAGTGGATTTCAGAAATACGATTATCATCATGACATCAAATATTGGTGTACGTGACTTGAAAGATTTCGGCTCGGGAATTGGTTTTGCCACCAAATCAAGAGTTGATAATCAGGATGAAGCGGTAAAAAGCACCATTCAAAGTGCTTTACGCAAGACATTCTCACCGGAATTCTTAAACAGGTTGGATGATGTAATTATTTTTGATTCGCTATCTCGTGAGTCAATTCATCAGATTATAGAAATAGTACTTAAAAAGCTATTTACCAGAATTAACGGACTGGGATACAATATTGAACTATCTGACAAGGCCAAAGATTTTCTTGCGGATAAAGGTTATGATCAGCAATATGGTGCCAGGCCTTTAAACAGAGCCATTCAGAAGTATGTGGAAGATCCACTTGCAGAAGAAATACTTAAAGGCGATGTAAAAGAAGGTGATACCATTTTTGTGGATTACTCAGGAGAAGGGGAATCACTAGATTTTTCCCGAAAACCGAAAGAAGCTACAGTTGAAAATTAATTTATAAGCACCGCTAAATGCGGTGCTTTTTTCATTTCTACATGAGACCTTACCTATTACTTTTATTCATTTCACTATCTCAATATAGTTTTTCTCAGCGACTAAGCGAAAACAGCGAAATTTCCCTTATCACATTGGGGCCAGCTGCTGAATTATGGTCTTTTGCCGGTCATTCCGTTTTAAGAGTGAGAGATCCACAGAACGCTATAGACGTTAATTTCAACTATGGTATGTTCGATTTCCGAACTGATAATTTTTATTTAAAATTTTTAAGAGGTACCCTACCCTATCAAATCGGTGCTTTTAATTACCGGGATGAATTTCCATATTGGCAAGCCGATAACAGGAGTATAACGGAGCAGGTCTTAAATCTGACTCTGGCAGAACGCCAAAAAATTTATGACCTTTTAGTTGAGAATTATCAACCCCAAAATCGTAAATACCTTTATAAATTCTTTTACGATAATTGCAGTACGCGTATCAGAGATGTTCTGCAAAATGCTTGTGGAGATAGTTTACAATTCAGCAAATCATTAAATGCCGATCTGTCTTTCAGAGACTGGATTAATATTTATAGCGATAAAAGCAAAAATGATTGGTCAAAATTTGGAATGGATTTACTAATTGGGGTACCGGCGGATGAAACAACAAATGCTTATAGGGCTATGTATATCCCTGATAATATGATGTTTGCATTTGATTCAGCCCAAATATATCACGATAGTAAATGGCAAAGCCTGATAAAATCAAAAACGGAAATTTATAAACCGGAAGATTGGAGCAAAGCTATTTTTATAACACCAATTCAATTTTTCACTTTACTATTTGTTGTATTTCTGTTGATTTCATGGTTTGAATACAAAAAAAATCGTTGGTTTATTGGTTTTGACAAACTACTCTTTGGTCTTACAGGTCTATTTGGGTGGATTCTTATTTTTCTGTGGTTTTTTACAGACCACGGCGTAACCCAAAACAACTTCAATCTGGTTTGGTGTTTACCCCTGTTTTTTCCAATTATTTTCTGGCTTAAAAATAAAAAGATTAAAAATGGCTTAATAAGGTTATTTTTTCTTCAAATGATTTTGATAGCGGCCCTTTTGATTTTCTGGAAATTCATACCACAGAAATTACCTTTAGCTCTTATTCCTTTAACGGGTATAATTTTAATGAGATGTTTTATAGTATGGAAAAAACTGAACTGAATATCATATGCGACCAAGTTATAAAAATAGCTCAAGTGGCAGGGAATTTCATTTCCAAAGAGGCTTTAAAATTCAAAACTGAAAGCATAGAATATAAGGACGTTAACAATGTAGTATCTTATGTGGATAAAGAAGCCGAAAAGATGATTGTTGACTTTTTAAATACTTTGGAATTACCTGCAGGATTTATCACGGAAGAAGGAACCGCTTCTACAACAGATACTGAAGGTTTAAATTGGATCATTGACCCATTGGATGGTACGGCCAATTACGTGCATGGTTTGCCAAATTATTCCGTTAGCCTTGCTCTTGCAGAAGGAAAAGATGTTTTATTGGGTGTGGTCTATCACATTACTACCGGTGAGGTTTTTCATGCCATCAAAGGTGAAGGTGCATTTAAAAACAATATACCGATTAGCGTAGGTAAGGCTCAAAAATTGGGCGAAAGCTTAATGGCCACTGGTTTCCCTTATTATAAATTTGAAGAGATGACGGCATATTTGAAGATTCTCGAATCTTTGATGCAGCAAACACATGGCTTACGTAGATTGGGCTCAGCCGCTATTGACCTGGCCTATGTCGCTTGTGGTTATTTTGATGGATTTTTCGAGTATAATCTGAATTCCTGGGACATGGCCGCCGGAGTGCTTCTGGTACAAGAAGCAGGTGGAAAAGTTACGGATTTCAAAGGAGGAGACAATTACCTTTTTGATGGAGATATTATTGCCGCTAATGCCACTCATACCGAACTTTTAAAAGAAATTTCCCGTTTTTGGGAATATAAATAAGATTAAATGGAAACGTTAAAATATCCGGCTGGTAGATTTCAAAGAAAAGATTCTTATACTCCGGAAGAACTTAAATCATTTATTGAAGTTTTAAGAAAATTTCCGGAAGATTTAGCTTCCGTCACAAAAGATATAACCGATAAGTCCCTGAATACCCCTTATCGCCCGGATGGATGGACTGCTCTGCAGGTTATTCATCATGTTGCCGATAGCCATTCGCAAATGCTTACCCGACTAAAATGGACTCTAACAGAAGATACACCTACTATTAAGGCTTATCACGAAGACCTGTGGGCTCAGCTTTCTGATTACTCCCTCCCTTTTCAGGTTTCGGTGGATATGTGTAAAGGGATTCATGCAAAAATTGTAAATATTCTGGAAAATCTGGACGATGCTGGTCTGTCTCGTCAATATATGCATCCTGAGTCGGGAAAATTATTTGATCTGAAAACCGTGATGGCATTATACGCCTGGCATTGTGCCCATCATTTAGCACACATTCAAATTTGTAAAAAATCATGATAGTGTTAGAAAACTTATTGATTCTTGCCATTTTCGGTTTTGCAATCGGATTTATTATTAAAAAAATCTACGCCCAATTTACCTCTAAATCAGGCAGCTGTGCTTCGGGCTGCAGCAGTTGCAAGGTGGATTTTGAAATACCGGAAAGTAAAAATTAATATATCCAGCTTAAAAAGGCGTAAATCCGGTATCTTCGATCGGTTTGTGATCATGTTCATCACCCAAATATTTATCGATGGCATAGTGTGCAAGATAAATCATAGGAGTCATTAGGATAGCAATAAAAAATTTGAAAATATAATTATTTGTACCCACCTGAAATACCTGATCAAGTGACCAATTATTAAATACAAAAAACGCTACGAAAATCACCACATAGGAATCAATCATTTGAGATACCAAAGTTGAACCTGTGGCTCTAAGCCAGATTAATCTGTTTTTGCTTAAATTTCTTAGTTTTTGAAAAACCCAGGCGTCCAAAATCTGGCCTAATAGAAAGGCCGTTAAGCTTCCTAAAATTATACCCAAACCTTGCCTGAAAATCATTTTAAAGCCTTCATTGATATTTATTTTATTTCCCTGAGTATCTGTAGAATTGATATCCAGCCAAAATTGAGCAGGTGTAACATGTGTTGACAGATAAATTATCAAAAAGGAATAAGCTATTAAGCCAGCCGTAAGGTAGGAAATCCTTTTCACACCTTTTACGCCAAAATATTCATTAATTATATCGGAGGTCACGAATACAATCGGCCAGTTGAGTGTGCCTGCAGTAAGGCTAAAACTTAGATCAAAGCCAAAAAGAGAATAACCAGTACCATCAAAACCTAATGATTGGTCTAAACTGAAAATTTTTGCCCCAATAATTTCTGCAACAATGGCATTAGAAAGAAAAATACCACATAAAACCAGATACAATTTATTTTTTTTTGAGTTCAACTTAAATTTCTTTTAAAATTTTACCATCCTGTAGCACTATAGTACGATCGGCCATTCTGGCCAGTTGTTCATTGTGCGTGACTATAACAAATGCACACCCCAAGGTGTTTCGTATTTCAAAAAATAATTGATGCAGATCTTCCGCGTTTTTCGTATCCAGATTACCAGTGGGCTCATCGGCAAAAATTATTCTGGGAGAATTGATCAAAGCTCTCGCTACAGCTACTCTTTGCTGTTCACCACCTGATAGTTCAGATGGTAAATGAGAGTCGCGTCCGTTAAGATTAAGTAACTTTAAAATCCCAATGGCTTTTTCTTTTAATTCAAGGTCGTTACTCTTAGAAATCCACCCCGGTAAGCAAACATTTTCCAAAGCGGTTAATTCGGCCATGAGGTGATGAAACTGAAAAACAAATCCTATTTCTTTATTTCTCAATTTTGCCAACTCCTTTTCTTTCAGGCTGCTCAACTCTGTTATATCCAAAAAAACTTTTCCTGTATCCGGCTTATCTAATGTTCCCAAAATTTGCAATAAGGTAGTTTTTCCGGCACCCGAAGGCCCCACAATTGCAACTATCTCCGCCTCCTTAATATTCAGGTTAATTCCTTTCAAAACCTCCAGATCGCCGTATTTTTTATGTATATCAACTGCTTTAAGCATTCTTAAATGTGTATTAAATTTGAACAATATTATTGATTTTCTTTTACAATCTTATGAATGAAAAAAATTATTAAGTAATTTGCCCAAAAATTAGAAAAGTTCAATTTTCATAAAAAGTTATCATGAACATTCACGAATACCAAGGTAAGGAAATTTTATCAAAATTTGGTGTAAGAATACAGCGAGGAATTGTAGCTGAGACACCTGAGCAAGCTGTTTTGGCTTATAAAGAAATAGCTACAATGACAAATTCTAAGTTTGCCGTTGTAAAATCTCAGATACATGCTGGTGGAAGGGGTAAAGGTAAAATTGTAGGTACAGAACAGCGTGGCGTGCAATTGGCTAAATCTGCTGAAGATGTAAAAACTATAGCTGGAAATCTCTTAAAGAATGTTTTGGTTACACATCAAACCGGTGAAGAAGGCAAGGTTGTAAATAAGATATTAATTGCTGAAGATGCTTATTATCCGGGAGATTCGGAGCCTAAAGAATTTTATATGTCCATTCTTTTGGATCGTAATAAAGCATGCAATGTAATCATGGCATCTACCGAAGGAGGGATGGATATTGAAGAGGTTGCTGAGCATTCTCCTGAAAAAATCATAAAAGAGTGGATTGATCCGCGTGTAGGATTACAAGGTTTTCAGGCCAGAAAAGTAGCAGCTAAATTAGGCTTAAGCGGTACTGCTAATAAGGAAATGGTGAAATTCATTTTTTCCTTATACAAAGCATACGAAGAAACCGATTCATCGATGTTTGAAATCAACCCGGTTTTGAAAACATCCGATGATAAAATTTTGGCTGTAGACGCGAAAGTTAATCTCGATGACAATGCCCTTTTCAGGCACAAAGATTTATTGGAATTAAGAGATAAGGCTGAAGAGGATCCGATGGAAGTTGAAGCTTCAGATAATGACTTGAATTATGTAAAATTAGATGGTAATGTAGGCTGTATGGTAAATGGTGCCGGCCTTGCAATGGCAACTATGGACATCATTAAACTTTACGGCGGTGAGCCCGCAAACTTCTTGGATGTAGGTGGTGGAGCAAACGCTCAAACTGTGGAAGCCGGTTTCCGTATTATTCTTAAAGATCCGAATGTAAAGGCCATATTTGTTAATATTTTTGGAGGAATAGTGCGTTGTGATCGTGTGGCTACTGGTATAGTAGAAGCGTACAAATCAATTGGCGAAATTCATGTACCAATTGTTGTGAGATTACAGGGTACCAACGCTGAAGAAGGTGCAAGCATTATAAACGCTTCTGGCTTGAAAGTATTCTCGGCAGTGAAATTGAAAGATGCAGCTGAGCTGGTGAAACAAGTTTTAGCCTGATTTTATTCTAAAAAATACTATATTGACTCCGTAATAACCTTACGGAGTTTTTTTATGCAAAAAATCTGGAAAGAAGTAAATATACTTTTTCATAATTTCTTTGACCTGGAGTCGGACCGGGCTTCTTACGATGAA
>JAHEBN010000201.1 GCA_024645245.1 Jiulongibacter sp.
TGACTTCTATTTTTGGGAGGTTTGGGTCAAAATCTGTTTCGAAGGCTGGGTTAAAGTCTTTGTCTTTTGCCCTTAAGCCATGATAGGCCAGTCTTAAATATTCATCTGCCAAGGCATTGATATTGGTCAGCTCCTTTTTGCCTGAACTGGTGCGGCTGTGCTCCAACATACCTTTTACGATGCTGCTGGCACGGTTGCCATGGTGATGAATTTTCTTTTGGTTTTCAGCAATATCTGTCGCTATTTCAGCTATTAGACCTTTGTCAAAATTTTCTTTATTTGCTTCTTCTTTTAACTCTTCTGCGAGTTCTTTTGAAACCTCTGAAAAATTATTCACAAAATTTAATGGATTCTGTATTTCATGGGCTATTCCTGCAGTAAGCTCTCCGAGGCTTGCCATTTTTTCTGATTGGATGAGTTGGGCTTGGGTTGATTTAAGGTTACTTAATGTTTCCTCTGCTTTTGCTCTTTGCAGGTCAATTTCTTCTTTTTGGCGAGAAAGTATTTTATTGGCTTTTTGTTTATTTTGGTTAGTCCGATATAAAAAATAAAGGAAAACAATAGATGAGAGAAAAGCCGCCGCAATGGTAAACAACCACCAACGCTGCATTAGTTTTTCTTTTTCTAATGCTGCTTTCTCCTGCTCATTTTTTTGAGTAATGTTTTCAATTGCCAAATTGGTAGAAAAATTATTGATGTCTTGTTCTTCTTTCTCTTTTAAATGGAATCTATATTTTTTCAGGTATTCAAAAGCCATACTTGTT
The DNA here is from genome assembly GCA_024645245.1 of Jiulongibacter sp. Lineage (GTDB taxonomy): Bacteria > Bacteroidota > Bacteroidia > Cytophagales > Spirosomataceae > JAHEBN01. Next base: position 765 of record JAHEBN010000201.1, read on the forward strand.
TGACCTGTTTCTTCATAGACTTCTGCCAGTAAATCACTGTTTATGATTCTCATTTTTGGTCCAAGCGACAAAGCATCTTGATAGCCCTTTTCTCCGTAAGAAATACTTTTCTTCAAATCACCCAACTTATGATAGCATTGAGCGATATACGAGTTCATGTACATTGACATCCAAACCAAATGGGGTGAATCCATTATCATTTTATTTACCTCAAAAAATTCATCTAACGCTTCTTGATAATTTCCTTGCCCCATCAATAATTGACCTGATGCATCATGATATTTCGCTTTGGCAACTTCAAGCAATTGTTCATTTGGTATTTTATCTGTAAACGATTTAGCTTTTTCCAAATACAATTTTGCATCATCCCATTTTTTCAAGGTGATAAGCTCAAAGACAGCAGAATTATAGTTTTCTGCTACGTAATCAGTTTTATGGGATTCAATTTGTAATTCAATCGATTTCTGAAAACTATCAAAACTTTTTTGATGCAGGCCTACGGCTTCAAAGTTATTACCCAACATGTACAGAACTAAAATCCGCAAATCAGTCTCTCCAATTTTTTCGAGTTCATAATCTGCTTTCAATAAATATTCAAAACCTACTGCTGAGTAGTTCAAACCAGAATTATATTTTTGTCCGATTACTAAATAAAGAAGTGCTTTTTCGCGAATATCTGTAATATTTGTAAGAAAAGACTTTAACTTTTTTTCAGCTTCATTTGCTTCATTTATTTTTTTACTAAGACGAAATTGAATAATCTTATTTACCGATATCAATGTAGCAAGATTAGGCTGTCCTGTTTCCTTAAATAACTTGATGGCTCGGTCGGCATATTGAATGGTTTCACTGGTTTTGTTCAGCATTTGATAATTGGAACTGATTGCAGCAAGAATATGAGCCATCATTTCTTTTTCATTTTCTTTTTCAAAATACTTCAAAGCTTCCAAGAGTTTGACAATAACTTTTTCGAGGTCTCTTTTTTGGGGAATGAACGCCATCATTTTATTGGATTCTTCTTTTTCCTCGATATTAGCATAGATTAAATATTTTTTATATCCATAATAAACAGCTAAACCACCTGATGTAATCCCCATGAAATCTAAATAAAGACCTTCACCTTTCAGGTAATGAAGTTTTTGGGAAAGTTGACGGGCTTGTTTGGCGGCAAGTATGCCACGTGCAAATTGCATATCGAATGTGCAAAGCAGGGCCAAATCATTCAGTTGCCTCACTTTGATTGTATCATCTTTTGGGTTTTTGTTCAAAAGGTTTTGAACACTGTCTATTTTTGCGGTGTACAGATTTGTAGCATTTTGAGCGAAGCCAAGACTACAAATAAGAGCAAGAAATAGGGTGAGCGTAAGGGTTTTCATAGTTGATTGTTTTGAACAGGTAAATTAATTTTAAACTCACATCCTTCACCTTCAGAACTTGTTGCTTCCAAAGTTCCACCATGAGCCTTCACAATATCATAAGCCAAACTCAGCCCTAAACCTGTTCCTTTACCGGTGTCTTTGGTGGTGAAAAAGGGTTGGAAGATTTTGTCTTTTATGGCATCTGGGATGCCGGGGCCGTTGTCGGTGATGATTATTTGTAATTTGTTATTGGTTATTGGTGACTGGTTATTTGCTATTAGTTGAGTTGTGATTGAAACTAAAGGTTTATAGACTTTTTCACCTTGATTTTTAACGGCACTTCGACCAGGCTCAGTGCTTGCATCAGAGCTTCGCTCGATACAAGCCTGAAACGCATTGTTTATCAAATTCAAAAGAACTCTTCCGATGTCCTGTGGAATGACTTCTATTTTGGGGAGATTTGCATCGAAATGGGTTTCGAAGTCGGCATTGAAGTTTTTGTCTTTTGCTCTTAGACCATGATAGGCTAGTCTTAAATATTCATCTGCTAATGCATTAATATCAGTCAATTCTTTCTTGCCTGAGCTGGTGCGGCTATGCTCAAGCATGCCTTTTACTATGCTGCTGGCTCGTTTACCATGGTGATTAATTTTTGAAAGATTTTCTTTTATATCACCTAATAGCTCATCCACCAAACCTTCATCATTCCCAGGGCCTGATCTAAGGGCCTTCCCTCCTTTTTCCTTCTTCCGTTCTCCCAAAACCTCCTCTATCAATTCTTGGCTTACTTCCGAGAAATTATTGACAAAGTTCAGCGGGTTTTGTATTTCATGTGCAATGCCGGCGGTTAACTGGCCAAGGCTCGCCATTTTTTCGGATTGGATGAGTTGCTTTTGCGTGGATTTTAAATTTTCTAATGTAGTTTGCAATTCTTCTTTCTGACGCACCACTTCAGCTGTTCTGGTTTCCACTTGTTTTTCCAGCAATCTTTTTTGACGAAGTAAGTTTAGGGATCTGTAATGTATAAATGCCCAAATACAGCTAAAAATGAAAATCCCATAAAATGTATAAGCCCACCAGCTAAGCCACCAAGGCGGATGGATACTAATTGTTAAGGTTGTGTCCTGATCACTCCAAACGCCATCATTATTGGAACCTCTCACCCGAAAAATATATTTACCCGTGGGTACCTTAGTATAATGTGCTGTCCGCTGTGAGCCGATATTTACCCAATCATTATCGACCCCCTCCAGCTTATACATATATTGATTTTTCCCGGAAGAGAGGTAACTCAAGGCAGCAAACTCAATATCAAAGAAATTCTGGTCGTAAGAGAGTGAAAAATGATTACCTATAATTGGATAGCTCTTATCGAAAATTTTAAATTGAGTAATGACGACCGGAGCTTGAAATTTGTTCTCCTGAATTTTACCTGGACTAAAAGCAATTAATCCATTGTTGCTACTAAAATAAATCTGGCCTTCCGTGCTTTCTAAACTCAAATAAGCATTGTAGTCGTCTAATTCAACACCTAAAGGAGAGGTTGCCAAACCATCTGAACTGCCAAACTGTTTAGTGGTCAATGTTGTACTGTTGAAACTGGTTATGCCCTCATCAGCCATTATCCACAAATTGCCCTTATCATCACCTGCAATTCCTTGAACCGTATTAGATAACAAACCATTTTCTTTGGTGTAAACCGTAATTTTTCCGGATGTTAAATCCAGTTTGTTTAAGCCTCCTCCATAAGTGCCAATCCATAATATTCCTTTTCGGTCTTCGTAAATACAGGTAACGCTATTGCTACTCAAGCCCTCCAATACACCCGGTTGCTGCTGGTAATGCTTAATTTCACCCGTTTTCTGCCTAATACGGTATAGCCCATACCCACCCAAAGCCATATGAAACGCCTTGATTCCTACCCATAGATCCCCTTTGCTGTCTTCATATATAAACCGGATACCCGTATTTGGCGGTAATTCTTCCTTTTTTGTGTTATACGTATACGAAATGAATTTTTGGGTGACTTCATCGTACCATTGCAAATTACCCCCATTGGTGCCTACCCATATCTTTCCATGGCGATCTTTATAAAGTTGATTGACCCAATTATTAGCAAGACTTCCAGTATTCAACGAATTATTTTTCAAGAAGGAAACTTTGCGTTTATTTGAATCATATTGTATAATTCCTGCCTGATCAGTTCCCAGCCAAAAAACACCCGGTTCTTTTTCGCAGGATGTCGTTAAAATATAATATTCTCCCTTAGGCCTTACTGATTTTAATTGCCACACTTGCTCAAAATCATTCTTTTTTGTATTAAATCTCAAAAGATTTTGACTTGTTGTCACCAGTAGTTGCTTGTCCGCCGATGTAAAAATCGATTTTATTCTGTTGCTGCCATTTCCAAACTGCAAACTTGCCTCATCGTTGAGGTATCGATTAAAAATTCTTTTTTCCGGGGAAAAATAGATAATACCCCTTCCCACGGTACCAATCCATACTAAACCTGCTCGATCTGTCAGGATGCTATGCCCTTTAGTTTCTGTAGTGGGCAGATAACTTTTGTTCTCGTATAGGGTGAAATCCTTTGTTTGCTGATTTAATTGATACAAGCCTTCTTCGGTAGAGGCCCAATAGTTCCCTGTAAAATCTTGTGTGATGGAAAACACAACATTACTCCCGATACTTTTGGGCTTATTTGGATCATGACCGTAGTGAGCAATGCATTTTCTGGAATCCGGATCGATTACAAACACGCCATAATTAAACGAACTTAACCAAAGGAGGCCTTTTTTATCCTTATAAATGTGGTGTACCAAACAATTTTCAAGCTGCAATGAATCCTTGAAATCTCCCCCAATATGATAAAAACTTTCTTCTTTGGGATTGTATAGGTTTACACCTTCATTTGTTCCTATCCAAAGCATACCGGCATTATCTTCCACTAGGGAATAAACGCGATTATTACTTAAGCTTTGTTTATTTTTTGGGTCGTTTTCAAACAAGGTAAATTTGTTTGTTTTGGGATTGTAGCGTGTAAGCCCATCCGTACTTCCAAACCATAGCATGCCGTTACGATCCTCCGCAATTCCTTCAATAGATCCCTTGCCCATACTGTTGGGATCTTTTGGATTATGTGGATATCGCTTCCACTTTGCAGTTTGCGGATCAAATGAATTTACTCCACCGCCTCCTGCTGTACCCACCCATATCAGGCCGGTATGATCTTCAAATACGCTCATAACTATATTATCACCCAAGCTATTGATGTCTGTTGGATTATTTTGATAACGGGTCAGCGTATAGCCGTCATATTTTATTAAGGCGTCAAGGCTAGCAAACCACATAAAACCCTTTCTATCTTGCGTCATTCCAAAAGCGATATTATTGGATAGCCCATTTTCAATGGCTAAGCGTTCAAATCGTATTTCATTATTTAAATAATGGTTATTTTGATTTATTTGCCCTTGCAATAGATTTAGGTGAAAAGTCCATATAACGAAACAAAATAGAGCAATAGATTTCCTCTTAACAGGATATTTCGACTTTGCTGATTTCATGATATATGCATTTTATGATTCGTTTTCTTTGCTATGATTTCATCTTAACTCAATGTGATTCATGCCATGGGCAACTTTACAATAAACTTTGTTCCTTCACCCACCACACTTTCAACTTCCAATGTTCCTTTATGCCCTTTGGAAACAATATCATAAGCCAAACTCAAGCCTAATCCTGTGCCTTTTCCAGTGTCTTTAGTCGTAAAGAATGGTTGGAATATTTTGTCTTTGATTGTGTCTGGGATACCTGGGCCGTTGTCGGTGATGGTTATTTGTAACTTGTTATTGGTTATTTGTGATTGGTTATTTGTTATTAGTGCAGTCGTAATTGAAACTAGTGGTTTGTAACTTTCTTGCTTCTTTTCATTTTCTTGGGTGGAACAAGGCACTTCGACAGGCTCCATACTTGTATCATAGCTTCGCTCGATACAAGCTTGAAAAGCATTGTTTATTAAGTTCAAAAGTGCTCTTCCTATATCCTGTGGAATGACTTCTATTTTAGGGAGATTTGGGTCAAAATGGGTTTCGAAGTCGGCATTGAAGTCTTTGTCTTTGGCTCTTAGTCCGTGATACGCCAGTCTCAAATATTCGTCTGCTAATGCATTAATGTCGGTTAGCTCTTTTTTGCCAGAGCTAGTTTTGCTGTGCTCCAACATACCTTTTATTATATTGCTGGCTCGGTTGCCGTGGTGGTGGATTTTGACAAGATTCTCTTTTATATCACCTAATAGTTCATCAACTACGTTTTCATCGGATCCTGAGCCTGGCCGAAGGGCCCTTTCTCCTTTCTCCTTTTTCAGTTCTTCCAAAACCTCCTCTACAAGCTCTTCAGTTACTTCCGAAAAATTATTTACAAAGTTCAACGGATTCTGTATTTCATGGGCTATTCCAGCTGTCAGTTCTCCCAGGCTTGCCATTTTTTCGGATTGGATGAGTTGGGCTTGGGTGGCTTTTAGTTCAGTAAGAGTTTGTTCTACTTT
>JAHEBN010000202.1 GCA_024645245.1 Jiulongibacter sp.
AAATATTATTTAGAAACGCGGTGTCTTTGGTGATATGTGCCGCTGTAAATTGATTAGTTTTTTCTTCTATTATTTTTTTCATGGCATTGAGGTCAAAGGTTATTTCATCAGTATTTGAATCAATTTTAGTATCGTCTTTTATTTACAAGAATAGGTGAGCAATGCGATTAGGGTCTGGAGTAATATTGTCTTTTATTTCAATGTATTTTTTATACCGAATTCGTTTATTTATTCGCTTCTAATCGTAAAAACTTGGCCGCATTATTATAGAAAATGTCTTCTTTTTCTTTCTCAGTTAAAAAGTCAAGACTGTTAAGGAAATCAACTGATTTGCCGATGGCATAGGGCCATTTCATCTGGTCAGAGCCAAACATGATTCTGTCTAAATAACCGGCGGTTTTTGCATTTCTCAGAAACTCAGTGATGTAGCGTTGGGTATTAGGCTCTACCCAAAGCATCACCGCCAAATCCGTATATAATTGAGGGTAATACGCCATAAGCCTGATGCCATGCTCAGGCCAATCTTCGCCACCAGCGTGCATCATGTAGATACGTAATTTGGGATACCGAACCAAAACATCTTCTATCAAATAAGGATCGCCAAATTTGAGTCTCGCTTTGGGCGACCAGCTGTATGTGCCACCCGGGTCGCCCCCACCTGTATGAACTGCCACGGGAATATCGTATTTTTCACAAATACGGAGGTAGGGTTGCCAGATATTGTCACTTAATGTGGTACCCTCATAATACGCTCCTATTTCTCCAAACACTTCAATTTTTCCTGCTTTCACCATTTGTTCAAACTTAATACTATCAAGACCGTAATCACTTGGTGAGAATATTAATATTCCTTTAATCACTCGATTGTCCTTGTCTTCAGCCGCCCATTTTTCAACACTTTCGGGGTTACCACTCACCATTGCTTTTACAATATTGTATTTCTTAAAAGCATCAAAGGTTTCTGAAATATGTATGGCTGCATTTGCTGAGCCTTTAACACCGTAATAGTCAGCATCAGGCTCCCGAACGCCAAAGTCACTTTGAGTGTAGGAATGTATGTGCATGTCTATGATTTTCGTTGGCGGACTAAACGACTTTTTGTCTTTATTTCCATCGCTGCAGGCCCAGAATGTACCTAAAACAGCAAGTATAAAATATTTGCTTGATTTCATGTTCTTAAAGTCTAATATTCTCTTGGTAAAAGGGTATCCATTTCAGCAATTTGATAGACCAATGCGGCTAATACAGTGGCATTTATCATCATATCTCGCTCGGGGACATATTCTAAAACATCCAGATTGGTATGGTGAGTCACTGTTTTATAATTTAGCTTATCTTGAATAAGCTGAAACGCTGGTATTTTGTAATAATCAAATACATCGTGATCTGTAAAATTGGTATTTTCAATGGTTAGTGTATTCACATCTAAATAGGCATAAGGTTTTAACAATTCTTCAAAAACTGGTCTCACTGCTTCATTTCCTTGCAAATAGATTCCTCTCATTTGACCTGCACCATTGTCCATATTGAGGTATGCAGAAATTTTTTCAACTTCTTGTTTTCTAGTAGTCTCTTTTAATTTCCCAAAATGATTTTCTGCATAAGCCATTGAGCCTAAATATCCTTGCTCCTCACCTCCCCAAAGTGCAATTCTGATCGTACGTTTTGGTCTTAAACCCGATGCCTTTATAATTCGCATTACTTCCATCATCACAGCAGAACCTGCTCCATTATCTGTTGATCCAGATGCCGGATGCCATGAATCAAAATGGGCACCAATCATCACCACTTCGTCTTTTAGTTTTGGATCTGAGCCTGTGATTTCTGCTAAAATATTTACATTGTTTTCAGGTTTTAAATACATATCCGTATCCAAATGAAATTTAATTTTTGGGGCAATTCCTCTATCTGATAAGCGTTTTAGCTTACCGAAGTTTTCTGGCGAAATCGCAAAATAAGGGATGGGTTTTATAGAACTTTCTTTATAATTGTAGGTGCCACTTGGATGAAGAATGCCCGGAGAAAAAGGTGCTGTTGCTAAAATATTTATGGCACCTTCTTTTTTTAAGAATGCAAAAAAGGCATCATCTTTTTTCATAATTCTTTCGAAAACAAGCTCTATATCTTTAATTAAATCAATATTTCCGGCAGATGGGCCTAATGGATTACTTGGTGAAGGTACAATTGACTTTTTAGCCTGCTCAATTTGTTCTTCCGTAAATCTACTAGAAAGTGCATCAAATAGCATATTCTGTGTGGGATTCGACCCTATCAATATCGTTTTACCTTTTAATTTTCCGGCCCATTGTTTTTTTATTTTTTCTAAATCAGTATAGCTTTCAATCGATACCAAATCGCCTGTTTGTACTCCATTTGAGCTTTCAGTCCAGGCATATGGATAAGCTTGTATTTTCATATAAGCCGGTTCTGTCATTTCTACATTAAATGATTTAAGCTCCCATCCCATGCAATCATCGCAATATTTTTCAAAATAAACTTTATCAACTCCCCAATTTTCCAGGGTTTGTTTAGCCCATTCGGCTGCGGTAAAATACTGTTTTGTTCCTGTCAAACGCGGGCCATAAACATCTGATAAATCTGTAATCAGATTCATGACTTGTGATTTCTGAAAGCCTTCCGTATTGATTTTGGCAAGTGCCTGGGGTAGAGTTTGACTGTTGGCTGTTAATCCTAACAAAAGGAATGCTAAAACTGTAGTTTTTGTTAATAGTGCCATTTACATTATTTGTTTAAAAGTGTTTTTAACAGTGTTGAAATGATTCCATGTCCGAAATTTTTCAAACCATTGGTTTATTTTATTATGTTTTATTTTTTTAATGATTGCCAGCTGCCGTTTGTACTGCTTCTCCATAGCCATTCCAAAGGGCCAAATTTATACTTTTTAAACCACCATTTGCTAAATATTATTTGAGCTATAAAGAAGAACAAACCCAGCCCTAAAGCCATAGTTCCTGATAATTTGAATAAGAGACCCAAACCATAGCCATAATATAATAGTACGCCAAAAGCGGATTGGCACACATAGGTGGTAAGTCCCATTTTGCCAACGGGTATCAGTTGGCTGACGTATTTATTGGTGCTTTTATTTTTGAAAAAATATAACAAAATTCCGATGTAAAGTAAGGGTATAAATAGATTGGAAGCGTCTTTGGCTATGGATCCCACAAAGTAGATCATTTCAGTACCCGATGGCAATGAAAAATAAAAAGCCATTGAGGTTAAGGGAATACCCACCAAAGCCGAAATAATAATCATTTTGCGTAATGGAAGTTTGTCTATCCGCTCATGCCATTTTTTTCGGCCAATCCAAAGTCCCAATAAAAACAAACCCGGAATTACCCAAAGCCGGCCACTGAATTTGAGGTAATTGTATTTATTGTAAAAGCCTATGGTACTGTTAGATAAGAGTAATTTTTGGTATTCACCTTTAAGTATCAAATCAAAATAAGCCATTGCCATAGTTACTGGATTATTGGCTGAATTGAGTGAAGGTTGGGTTGCTTTTGCAATTTCAACTGTATTGGATTTTTGAATTAAAGAAATGGAATTCAAAAGGATAGAAGGCCCATTAAAAGCTAGAAATATCCCCAGTATCAGAATGATTTTATCCGGGACTTTTCTAAAAAGTACCAAAGCCATTCCGAATACAGCGTAAACGGTCAGAAAATCGCCCCGGTAGTGAATATGATGGATATAGCCAATCAAAAAGAGCAACACCAATCTCCATATAAATTTCAAGGAACTTGTCCCTTTTTTCTGATCTAATATTAAATAGAAACTTAAACCAAAAAGCATAGAGAAAATAGCATAGAATTTGCCAATAAAAAGATTTTGAATTACCATTTGTGAAAAGCTGTCAATAGGGTAAAAAATATTAAACCCGACATATGGAGGCGGCGTCATACTTGCCAAATAACCTTCGAACATATGTGTACATATGATTCCAAATAGTGCAAATCCTCGTAGAGCGTCTATTTGCTCTATTCTTTTTGGATTAATCGATTGACTTATATTCATACTTAAAATTTGGCTTGTTGATTAAAATGGAGAAAATACGGTGGCAGGCTATTTATTGATAAGTTCCTTTTTTAGTATTGATTTGATTTTCCAACCCTAAAGCATCAGGAAAGCCCCATTGTTCCACTAATTTTCCGTTTGCGATTCTATAAATAGAGGTTTCATATATGGTGACTTTGTTTCCTGTAGAATCAAGCCCATTAAACTCTCCTTGTTGTGTGCCGGTTGATTTATATCTCGTTACCACTTTGTCGCCCTCTGCAATAATGTCTACTATTTCTTCCTTCCAATACGGAAAAGATTTGCGATGACTTGAGATTTCATTTTTTGTTCCTTCAATTCCTTTCCATTCGATATTATTTATAAAATGACATACAAAATCTGGCGACATAAATGTTTCTAATACAGCTACTTGTCCATCAGACCATACTTTGTGGTATTTTTTTACAAGTTCACGATTAACCTCTAAATCAGTTGTCTGATTATTTGAATTACAGCTATTTAGTATTATAAGGAACGTAAGAATGGTAGTTTGATAAATTTTGTTTTTCATGTTTATATTTATTTTTTAGAAAAAAAAAGGGAAGGGATAGTTTTTTTACTTCTTCATCTTCTCCTCTTCCTCAGCTAAATGCTCAAAATAATTGCAGTAAATCAACTGCCCTTTTCGCATGCTCGACAGCCGGAAAAACTCATTGGAAGCATGCCAATTTTCGTCTGAAAGTTCCATTCCCAGGGAGTAGCAGTAAATGCCTAAAATATTTTTGATAGATACTAAAGAACCTATGCTGCCACCTGTGCCCATCTGTAAGGGTTGTTTACCATATATTTTTGTCAAAACATCCGTTACATATTTGTATTCTTTGGTATCGGCAGGGAATTTCATAGGGCTGGCACCGCCTTTGCCTCTGCCATATTTATAGCTTACTGCAGCACCTGATGGCAGGTTTTTGTTGATATGTTTCTCGATCAATTCCTGTATTTCTCCAGGATTTTGGTTGCTTACCAAGCGACAGGTAATTCTGGCCATAGCACTACCTGGTATTATGTTGGAATGGCCTTCGGTAGCTGTGTAGCCACTTTGTAAGCCAATAATTTCTAGCGTAGGGCGGTACCAAATCCGCTCTAGCGAAGAATAAGTAGTGTCGCCAGCTTCGGCACTGGTTCCCAATATTTTCATATCGTTGGCTTTGTTGTAAGGCACCTTTTTCATCATTTCTTTTTCCTGGGCGGTTGCAGGCAATACCCGGTCATAAAATCCCTCCACAGCTACATTGCCTTCTTTGGTATAAAATGAGGAAATTATTTGCGACATAATTACCGCGGAGTTAGGTGTTTTTCCACCAAACTGTCCTGAATGACCGTCAATATCGGCGGTTTTTATGCTGAATTCCATCACGGCTGTACCTCGTAGACTCATTAATATTTCGGGGGTGTTTTCATCGTATTGACCGCCGTCGGCATTTAGGGCAAAGTCGGCTTTCAGTAGTTCTATGTGAGATTCAGCAAAGCTTTTGAAATTGGGGCTGCCGTTTTCTTCTTCGCCTTCAAAAACAAATTTTACATTTACAGGGAGTTTACCAGTGGTTTTTAGCATGGCTTCTACAGCCCAGATGCTTATCATCACGCCACTCTTGTCGTCGCTGGCACCACGGCCAAATATTTTGCCGTCTTTTACTAAAGGTTCAAAAGGCGGTATCAACCACTCGCTTTCTTTTACAGGTTGCACATCATAATGGGCGTAAATAAGCACTGTAGGTTTACCTGGGGCTTTGTCCCAGCTACCAAATACTATGGGTTGGCCCTCAGTAGGTATTAACTGGGCAATAGGTATGCCTATTGCTTTTAGTTTAGTCACTATCCAATCTGCAGCACGTTCCACATCAGGCTTATGAGCAGGTATGGACGATATACTGGGAATAGAAATGAGCTCTAAAAATTCTTTCAAATGAGCTTCCTCGTTGTCTTCAATGTATTTTTCATAGACTGGTGATGTTATTTTTACGGGTTCAGCTTTTGTTGTTTTGTCTTTTTTCTTTTGAGCTTGTAACTGCGTTGAGAGTACATTTATCAATGCTATAAATAGAAGAATTGATTTCGTCGTTTTCATATTTATTTGTTATCCTTTAATTTTCTCATAAACAGGCTGCTCTGTTAATAAGCGTGCCACCGTTTTTCCATTCTTTAATACAAAACTAACATTGACTTAAATTTACTATACCCCATTCCATTAATAGTAGGTTTTTAATTTTTAAAATACTTTCTATAAATAACTCAACCACCATTTTTCCCGGTGGCTGCTTTTATAATTATCATACCATTTGCAAGCCGGGTACAAAATAAGAATTATACTTATCCAAATAAGGTAAACTATGGGAAGGCTAAAACCAAAGCCTTTTAATTCGATTTCGACCTTGTTTTGTATCATTAATTCCCAGCCATGTCCTGTTAATTCTGCGGCAATAGTTGCAAGAATACGAATCAGATATAAATGCAGAATGT
>JAHEBN010000050.1 GCA_024645245.1 Jiulongibacter sp.
TACCAAGGATTCTATCTGGTACCCCATTGGTGTTATTTCTATTTTTACTATCGTACAATACCTCGAAGCTAACGTCATTTACCCGAAAGTGGTGGGTAATCAACTCAATTTGAGTACCTGGGCAACCTTGGTAGGCATTGTAGCGGGAACCATCCTTTGGGGTGTGGCAGGTATGGTTATTATTGTTCCTTTTCTGGCAATTCTTAAAATTGTTTCGGATTATTTACCGGAGTGGAAACCACTAAATATCTTATTAAACCGGGATGAGGGTTACAAAAAATAAAATATAAGGCCTCAATTTTCTTTTTTTTAAGTTCATTTTTGAACCAAGAATCTTTACCCCTCAGTCAAAAATCTAAAAGTTTGGATAGTTAATAAAATATTTCGTGTAATTTGACACGAAATAGCCATAATACTAACCCAAATTATCATGTCAAATCAAAAACTTGTTGAGTCATTTCAACCTACCCTTCAAAAGGACCGGATCAATTCCCTGGATGTAATAAGAGGTATAGCATTATTGGGAATATTATTAATGAATATCAACGGTATGGGCCTGCCCTTTGCCTACTCCGACCCCAGCGTTGCAGGTGGTGCCGAGGGGCTAAACCTGAAAGTATGGATAATGAATAATATGCTTTTTGAAGGCACCATGCGGGGTTTATTTACCTTGCTTTTTGGAGCAAGTGTAATTCTATTGACCTCAGGTTTAGAGAAAAAAGGAGCCGGAATTATGACTGCCGATATTTATTATCGAAGAACCCTTTGGCTTTTACTATTCGGTATAGTAAATGTTTATATTTTTCTTTGGCATGGTGATATCCTGTATCCTTATGCACTTTTAGGCTTAACTCTTTTCCCTTTTAGAAATGCAAGTGTAAAAACATTATTTACCTGTGCAGGAGCATTGCTGTTGGTAGGAGCCCTTTGGTACATAAGCGATTATCATAATGAATTAAATATTCAAAATGATGGTATAGAAATACAAAAACTGAAAGACACAGGAGTTACATTAAGTACGGAACAAGAATCCAAACTTACAGCATGGACAAAACAAAAAGCCAAGCACACTGAGGAGGAAATCAAAGAAGATATTGATGCAAAACAAAAGGGGTATTTTTCGGTAATGTTGTACAAAGTAAAGCAAAATCAATTTATGCAAACCACACTCATGTACAGGCTTTGGCCATGGGATATCCTGAGTTTTATGTTGATTGGAATGGCATTTTTTAAGCTTCGGATTTTTCACGCCGAAAAGTCCATGAAGTTTTATTTTACCCTGATGACAATTGGTTACCTGGTTGGTCTATCGATCAATTATTTTGAAACCAAAATGATAATTGACAGCAATTTTGATGCGGTAATAATTGCAAAAGCTGATCAGACTTACGACTTGGGTCGCTTATTCACCACTTTGGGTCATGTTGGTCTCGCTATGCTATTTATTAAGTCCGGCATTTTACCCTTTTTACAAAAAGCTTTGGCTGCAGTGGGAAAAATGACCTTAAGCAATTACCTTTTTACTGCTATCGTCACGACGATAATATTTTATGGATTCGGATTCGGGCTTTACGGAAAGCTAGAAAGGTATGAGCTGTATTACATTGTTGCAGGCTTCTGGATATTTCAGCTAATTGTAAGTCCGATATGGCTAAAATACTTTAAATACGGCCCGGCAGAATGGCTATGGAGATCGTTAACTTATCAGAAAATTCAGGATTTTAGAAGAAGAGAATAAATAAAACAGATGATATAGTAGAAAAACCAACATATCTCAAAGCTCACTCTCCAAGCTCCTGATATCAGCTATCAACTGCTCCACCGAGCTTTTATTGAGGCCGTTGTAAATGCCGCGGATGTGTTGGTTTTTATCTATCAGTACGAAGTTTTCGGTATGCAGAAAATCGTCCACTGTTTTTTCGATTCCCATATTTTCCTCGATAAAATAGGCATTTCGACCCAGATTGTATATTTGATCCCGGTCACCGGTCAGTAAATACCATTTGCGGCTGTCGATGTTTCTTTTGGCGGCGTAGCCTTTCAGCACATTTACCGAATCGCGGTCAGGAGTCACCGAATGAGAAATAAGCATTACCTGATCGTCACGTTTAAGTGCTTCCTGCAGCATTCCCATATTATCCGTCATTTGCGGACAAATACCCGGACAACTCGTAAAGAAAAAATTGGCCACATAAATCTTACCTTTCAAACTTTCAGAAGTAATCACATTTCCCTCCTGATTAAAGAGCTCAAAATCGGGTATCCGGTGAAAATCTTTTAGTGAATCGCTGTCTAATGCCAGCCAATGTGGGGTAAAAGATGCCTCATTAAAAAAAGGCAAAACCTCCACCCTACTGCCATCTTTACCCTGATTTTTTGAATGACAAGCACTCAAAAACAGAAAATAAAACAGAATATTATTTTTGAACAATTTCATTTTTTAATTCGTAACAAAGTGAAGACCTTTTTAAGCCAAAAACGCGACCGTTTTTAGCTTCATAATTGACATACAATTTCCCATTTTCCCACCAGGTTTGCTGCATTCCCTCCTCTTTTCCCAGATTGAAATTCGTTTGCTTAAAAATTTTCCCGCTTCCATACCACATGCGTTGTTTTCCATGCACCACACCATCGTTGAAATTTGATTCTACAATTAACACCCCGTTTTCTGCCCAGTTTCTGGAGGTACCGTCTTTGCGATTTACCTTGAAAAAAGCTTCATACCTTAGCTTGCCATCTGCATACCATTTTTGTGCTTTGCCTTCTTTTTTACCATCGAAATATCCGGTTTTTTCTGCCACTAACCCATTCGGAAAAGTTTTTACGGCATAGCCATTAAATGGTTTCCCTTTCCAATACCATTTACCCTCAAGGGGCCTAAGTTTGAGTTCGTTTTTAGAAATGCTTACATCCGAAATTTGCTTTTTTCTCTTACAACTTATTAAAGTCAAAATGAAAAAAAAGATTAAAGAAATGAATAAAAACTTAACGTATCGCATTGGGTGTTCCCTGATATTTTCCCGGAAAAATGATGTAGTATTTGTTCAAGTACAGGTCATTGTCAATGTGATAATGATATGTAGGGTCGGTGGCATATTTTGTAATAGTTGTATGCCCATTTGATGCGTCCAGGTCCGTTGGGTAATTACCTGTGGAATTACACTTGCGACCGTAAATAAAGAACCCATCGGCCATAATGCCCACCAGTTTGTCGTCGTCGTTGGTAAACGCGTAAGGCTCAGTGTGGTAATGGTAAACACCCGGACCTATGTGTGCACCGGTATAGTCTAAACTCACTGCCGCCGAATTCAAGGGTCCATTCCCCTCCGAATCATTAAATATAGCTGCACCGGTAATTGCAATACCGATAGAACCTAAACTAGTCGAAGTTGCTGAACTGGCCTTTTTAGGATTAACCGGCACGGTCAAAGTAGCCGAACCATCGAAGCCTGTAATGAGCGATGGTGTAGCCTGAAAACCTGCCTGAGGAGCTACATAAAGTGCATTTCCGGCTCCCCAATACGGTGTTGTGTGATTGGGCAAGCCGTTGGTTTCAATAACCACATTTGATCCATCCAAATAAATATCCGTATTGTTTTTATCAAACTGTTCAAAAGCTAAGCTTAAGGTCACATTCTCATCCACAGCAGTTACATCTTCCGTTTGGTTGCAACTTAAGATCGTGATAAGTATTATTCCAGCCAGAGCTAATCTGCTTTTTTGTATTTTCATTTTCTTTGATCTTGATTGATAGCACTTAGATGCAATCATTAAAAAAAACTTGCTGTGGGTTTTAATATATATATGATGAAGTTAATTATCCGAAAAATCCTTAAAATTGGAAATAATGCATTAGTTGATTCTGATCGAATCCCTTTCCAAAGTTAATATCAACGATTTTGCAGTTAATTCCTTTCTTTGATCTATATTAGATTGGCATTTTCATCCTTTGTTTTATTTTTGAATAATTCCTCAACCTGATAACTAATGAAAAAAATCTTTTTAACCATTCTGCTTTCGGCCGTTTTTTCACTTTGTAACGCACAGAAAAAAATCAATGCCCTGATAATCGACGGCCAGAATAACCACGATCAATGGCCCAAAATCACCTATATGATGAAAACTTACCTGGAAAAAAGCGGGAGGTTTGAAGTAGATGTGCAACGAACTGCCTTTACATGGAATGGTAATAAGCTGATGGAACAGTATAAAATCGAGGGCATGAAAGCTACCGAGGCTCTTGAAAATTCAAAACAAGACCTTGATTTTCAACCGGAATTTAAAAAATACGATCTGGTTGTAGTCAATTTCGGTTGGAATGCCGCACCCTGGTCTGATCAAACACAAAAAGACTTTGAAAAGTATGTGAAAAAAGGTGGAGGTGTGGTGATTGTACACGCGGCCAATAATTCTTTCCCAAAATGGCCGGCCTACAACGAAATGATAGGTCTGGGCGGCTGGGGCGATCGCAGCGAAAAAGATGGCCCTTACGTTTATTTTGATGAGACTGGCGAATTAAAAAGGGACATGACTCCAGGCAGGGCAGGTTCTCATGGCCCTCAGCATGAATATACTATTGATCTTAGGGATACGGAGCATCCAATTACTAAAGGAATGCCCCTGCATTGGGCACATACTATTGATGAACTTTACGATCGCTTACGAGGACCTGCAAAAAACATGAAAGTATTAGCCACAGCCTACTCATCAGGAGATCGCAAAGGAACTGATCGGCACGAACCCATGCTCCTGACTATTGACTATGGTGAAGGTAGAATCTTTCATACGCCCATGGGCCATATAGACCAATCCTGGGAATGCGTGGGCTTAATTACCAGCTTTCTGCGAGGTGCAGAATGGGCTGCTACAGGAAAAGTTACCATTCCGGTTCCGTCCGATTTTCCTACGCAAAGGGAACGAAGCTGGCGTAATTTTGACTAAGATTTAATGTTGGAGTGTAATTTATTGAAACCAAAAAGAAGCCCCGATACGCAGGTTCGGATAATAAATTCAAGTCTTTTCTGATTAAGGTTGATAAAAAAAATTGCTCTTGTGCAAAAAGGCATTTATTTCATCCATTTTAATAAAACATTGTTAGTTTTTTATTAAAATGTTTTACCGGACTTTTATTCTAAATTTTTATTTATTGAAGGTTGCAGTGAATAGATAAAAAAAACGAAAGATATTTTTCAATACAAGTTCGACTCTTTCGAATAAAATTTAATTTACTTATTAAAAAAAGTAGAATAAACTATACTTTTCTAAAACCGCAATCTTATCTACTACCATTTTCATAATTTCTAAAATACCAATTATCAGCAAAGTTCCTGAACAGTTACAAAACTGTGTTTTTATACTCAAAAACTGATTAAGTGTTACACTTTTAAAAGTGTCGCTTATTAACCACTTACGACGAAATAATATTCAGGATATATTTACCCTATTCCGTTTGTTTATTTCATGCTTCCTGATTAAAAATTTTAACTCCCCAATCCCATTAAATTAAATTCATGATGCAGATTGGCGTAATATCTTTATATCAGGTTTTAGCATATCTGATCGATTTTATCCCACCTAACCAGGCAAATTGTTTATTTAAAAATAAATCACTTTTTCCAAAGATAAAACCACCATTTTTCCCAAAAATTCTCTTTAATTTCAAAAGGCCTATTGATTGTAACTGTCTGATTATTAATATCTAGATACTTCAGGTTAAATTCAAAATTGCCGCCATTCTGAAGGGTATATCGCACAAAAGAATTGGAAGTCTTAAGCCAATTGGCTTCTAGGCCGGCTAATTTAAAACTATATAACGAACCGGATTTTAAGGTTTCAGGAAAATAAAAAATAAGCTCATGTTGGCCAGCATAAAGACTTATTTCCTTGTCAGGGTCAAACATCTTTCCATCAATCTCTGTTTTAAAAACAGGATTTGCCAATAATACAACAGAAGATAAAAGTAATATTTTGGTTAAAAACAAGCTGAAAACAAACTTCATTTAGGAGTTATTTTAACCAAAATACAGGTATTTGGAGTTTATAAAAAACTTACTACCAATAAATAAGGGCCTTATTCCAAAGATTTTATTTTATGGTAAACAGGGATTTATTTTCAAAAAATCTGATTTTGAGTTTTTCTTTAAAATCAAAGTCAGAAAGTCTACCTTTTACCAAAAAGAATTTTTTCCGCTTCGATAGCGACTAATCGTTTCATTATATTTTCCAAGCTACTTTTCATTTGATTATTTTCTATTTCCAGTTCAGCAAACTTTTGATTTTGACCTTCCGATCTTTTCTCAAGCTCCTTAATCCTTTGTTCTTTTCCTTCCAATTCGCTTTTAAGTTCAGAGGTTCTTTTTTCCAAAGTCTGTGCATAGATAAACAAAATACCATCCATATTGAGAGTGTTAACCAGCGTATCACAGCCGATGTTTCCATAGATGTCTTTGCCATACGCGGCATAGATTTCCTGAGCCATGGGGCCATAGAAACGCTCTGGGTTTTTGTCTTTAGTTTTATAATTCCAGGACCCTAATTTCAGATTCTTTAGTTTTTGTAAAAAAAATTCTCCATTTGCGGCTAGAAAATATTCCTTTTTAGTAGAGTCTGAAATTGCGGACCAAGCGGTTTGGCCATGAGAAATTTGAACTCCAGTACGCGGATTTGCCACTGATCCATTACCACTTGTCAGCAAATAATAGCCATTGGAAAATCGGGCAACAAATTGATCAGAAATTCCACTATTTGTAATTCCTTCACCTGTTGGATTGCCGTCTCCCACAATAAATGCTCCATCATAACCATTTGTGCTTACGTCCTGACCCATGGCAGTTGAATAATTGCCACTTGCGACTGATTGATTGCCAAAAGCAATTGAAGAATTTCCACTTGATGTAACACCATTCCCTAAAGCAATTGATTGATTACCAGTTGAGATTGCACCATTCCCTATAGCTATTGATGAATATTCACTTGCGTAGCTACCAAATCCAAAAGCCATTGATAATTGCCCACTAGCAGTTGAATAATAGCCCATTGCTGTTGCATTATCCCCACTTGAGTTGTTATGATCCCCTATAACAGTAGAATTATCACCACTTGCAGTTGTAAATTTGCCTATGGCCATAGAATATTTTCCACTCGCCGTTGTATAATACCCTATTGCTGTAGAATACATTGCTTTTGCCTTAGAATTATAGCCTGTGGCATGTGAAAATAAACCTATACTGTCTTTATCCCATGATTTTAGCCCTTGATCAACGGTTCCGACCCGAAATGCCGAGCGGGAGGGAATCCACATTAGCCTGGTGCCATCACCACTTACAGGAGTAGTGGGTGGATTACTGGTGTTGTTTGTTCCATTATTTAATCCAACAGAATTCGCCGACCAAAAACCACCACTATTTGTGTTTATAATTTCATTACCACCAACTCCATTCAATTGCCAGTAATTACTGGTACTTCCGCCTTTTGGTAGCTCCACCCACACTCCACTTTGGCGAAACCAATAGCTTTGGGTATTGATATCAAATACCAGAATGCCATTGGGATTAGTCATAGCAGATCGCTGTGCAGTGGTTATTTGCGGCAATACTGTTCCCGGTGAAATAGTGGTACTCTGGGCAAATGCAATACTTGAGCCTATACAAAATAGGGTAACTGATAAAAGAACTATTCTCTTCATTGCAATTAATTTATTTATAAATCTAAGCGTTTGAATGTCAACAACTTGAAAGCGTCTAAAAATTTTATTTTACGGTAATTGACAGGCTACTTTCGGAAAGGTGTTTTTACTAAAAGAGTTTAAAATAAATAAATTTCACCCTTGTCCATACTTAGTCCATAGACTAAATTTGATATAAGCAGTTGTTCATTAATACTTTTGATTTCATTAATTTAAAAAAATCATGCCCCTTTAGAAAAAACAAAAAGCCTTTTCGAAAAACGAAAAGGCTATTTTAGGAGACAAGGTTGAATTATATCAGATTCTAACCACTTCAGCAAGTTCGAATTGGTTTGAAATGTCTTTTGCATATTTTAAATTACCTGTTGGTGCCATCAAAAATAGTTTACTGTCTTTAGCTTTTGCTAATTGGTGAAAAAGTTGAATTTGCACTAAAGTATCTTTGACTTCTTCGCCTTTAAGAACCACATGGAAATAATGTTTTCTATTTCCTGCCACAGCGGTAAGGTCGGGCTTAAAGCCGCTATTATCACTTGATCTTGTAAAATTAATGGGACTCTCGAAACCATCAATATCGGCCTTAAAGTTTGAAAAACCTTTTGCTTTAGCCCAGGCGATTGACTTTTCGATATGCTTTGCTTTGCTCATAAAATAATGGGGGGGAAATGCTCCTTTTTCAGCTTTTTAAAGAAGCGGTGAAATACTCGATTTTTACAATTATAGCGAAAAAAAGTCGCAATTCCTATTCCAAATGCAAATTATAGTTTACAGAATAAAGTATTTCAACCTGTTTTCATTATTAGTTATGCGTGCTGTTACTCGCTTTATAAATACAAAAAAAGCTGATTCACTATTAGAATCAGCTCACTCAAAAACATTAAGTAATAATCCTAAATGTGTACTACTTCTGAAAGTTCCAGCTCTTCGGCTAGCTCACGGGCAAATTTCAGGTTACCTGAAGGGGCCATTAAATACAATTTACTTGATTTCATTTTAGCGAGCGTATGAAATAAAGTCACCTGCTCTGTGGTATCCCTTAGGTCATCCGACTTTAAGATTACCTGAAAATAATGCTTTTTGCCATTATTTTCAGCAGAAATATCAGGTGTAAACTCCCGCTGATCGCTGGAACGGGTAAAACTGATAGGTTTTTCAAAACCTTCATGTTCTGCTTTAATTTCAGAAAAGCCCTTTTTTTTTGCCCAGGCAATGGACTTTTCAACATGCTTTGCTTTGCTCATCAAATTTTAAGTGGGGGAATTTGCTTCTTTCACAGATTTATAAAGAAGCCGTGAATACCTGAATTGTGTAAAATTAGCTAAAATAGCGTATAATAGCTAATAAGAGGCCTATTTAAAGCAATATATACTGATCGAAACCAAATCCATAACTGAAGATTATTTAAAATCTATTAAAATCGGCATCAGCTTCCAAATTAAACTTCTTTTCAAAGCGATATTTTGATTGGGTAATATTTTCAGTTTGTACATTAAACATACCCCATAATTCCTTCGGGCAGGCAATTTCTGCGGAGTCAGCTTTATTTGCATTGTTATAATAGACTCCGATTTGATACCAAAACATATTTCACCTTTATGGTAATTGAGTTGGGCAATTAAAGATGGGCCTAATCTGGCCAATTTTAGGGCCCTTTCCGCATCATTATAAAAAAACATTAACCGGGTGATTAATGGTATGTACTTTACCGGTATTTGGTTTAGCATTTTTATAAGCTAGTAAAAGACATTCTTCTTTACCATATAATTGGGCAAAAGATAAATTTGATATGATTAGAAAAAGAAAAATCGGGATTAGTATTTTCACATGCTATCGGGATATTTACCTCATTAAAAATGCATTTTTTTTTCGAAAGCTTCTAAGCCGAGAGCAAATTTCTGAAGGCAAAAGCTGTATTAAAATAAATTAAAACAGGTTGATAACAATATTAATTATCAACCTGCCAAATAAATAGGTGAAATTCGCCTAAAATAAGAGAAGAAAAAGGGTTAATAAAACTCCACCTAATGTAAAATAAAGGCCCTTTTTAAATATCTTGGTTTCCGGTCTGAACATCCAGAAAGTGGATATCACAAAAAACAGTAAGGATAAGCCAAAGAATATATTCAGATAAAAGAAAGGGTCTTTGGTGGTAGCCTTATGAATTTTGGTCATTTTGTTAATTAATGTAGGCAATTCTTTGGTCACAAATTTAGCCTCACCAGTGGCTGTATTGTATGAACCATCTTTAAACGTCATCATATTGCCTTCTGTTTTTTCTACCTTAAATTCCCTCATTTTCAGCTCCTTTCCCAGATCTTCTGCATTTAAGCCCGGCTTTAGCATTTTTTCTACAGGCACTTCCTTTTTCAGAAAATCAGTAGAGCGAAATATCAAAATAATACCACTAATGGAATAGATCGCCATTATACCTGCCAGAAAAAATCCCAGGTAACGGTGAAGAACACGCATGCTCACGTTTGAACTTTTATTTTTAGCCATTACAAAAACTGTTTTTTTTATTATGCTGCGAAAATAGGTAGGTTTTAAGTTTGGGAAATGTTTATAATTTCAATTTTAGATTAACCAAGCAATAAATTCGACAGATTAGGTATAATCCCCCGGAATTTCTTAAACGCATTTTCGTAAAAATGCATTTTGGTAACAAAGCCACAAAATCCTCAAAAATGTTTCCCGTCAATTTTGCACAGCTAAAGAATATTTTGCTAGATTTGGCCCTTATTTTAATAATGAAAAGAATCAGATCTACGATAATCACCTAATTAAAGAAAATTATCCCATGGAGCATATCGATCCGGTTGACTTAAAGATTCTGAAATTGCTGGTAAAAGATGGTTTAATCACCAACAAAGAAATAGCCGCTGAGCTAAACCTAACCACTACGCCCGTTCACGAGCGGGTAAAGCGATTGCGACGTGATGGAATTATTGAAAAATATACCATAGAGCTTAATCGCAAAAAACTCCACAAAAACCTGATGGTATTCTGTGCTGTTTCATTAAAAGAACATGCTGCCGAATTTCTCACCCGTTTTGAAAACGACGTACAAACCCTGCACGAAGTGGTAGAATGTTACTGTATTTCCGGCGGTGCCGATTTTTTACTCAAAATTATTGTTAGCGATATGGACGATTACAAAGAATTCATTCTGAATAAATTATCTGCTTTGCCTAATATTGGCAATGCTCAAAGTCAGTTTGTTGTAAAAGAAGTGAAACAAAGTAGTATCTTAGATCGATAATTAAAACGTTATATTTTTTTGCAAATATTCCATTCCATTTCCCCGCTTTACTGGCTCCTGAGTTTTTTCGCAGCATTTATGATTGGCGTTTCAAAAGCAGGTTTGCGTGGGATTGATGTGGCCAATGTTACCATTCTTGCTCTGGTTTTTGGTTCAAAAGCTTCAACCGGAGTAGCACTACCCTTACTTTGCATTGCAGATATTTTGGCCGTATCCTATTATAATCGTCATGCCGATTGGAAACACTTCAGAATGCTGTTGCCCTGGATGATATTTGGAGTGCTCATTGGTGTATTTGTCGGTAAAAATATGGACGAAAAACTATTTAAACGCTTAATGGCTACCATCATTTCAATTGCTGTTATGATTATGATCTGGTGGGATCGGCGAAAATCTGATAAACTACCATCAGGGCATTGGTTTTCGGGTTTATTGGGAATTTCTGCTGGTTTTACAACTATGTTAGGTAATCTGGCAGGTGCGTTTTCAAGTATCTACTTTTTGGTTTTAAGATTTCCAAAAAACGAATTCATTGGCACTGTTTCCTGGCTTTTTCTGTTTATCAATTTGTTTAAGGTACCATTTCATGTTTTTTCCTGGAAAACTATTCAAGTCGAAAGTTTGATGAAAGATTTGGTACTTATACCGGGTGTCATTTTAGGTTTTTTTATTGGGGTTAAAATCGTTAAAAAAATACACAATGATAATTACAGAAGGTTGATTTTAATTCTTACTTTGCTTGGTGCAGTGATAATTTTCTTTCGATAATCAGATTTGTAACAAAACTCACTAAATTGTAGTTTCTACCACCCTAACTTTGTATCAAAGATTTATTTAAATTTAAAATCATCAATATTATGTTTGGATTACTTAAAAAACTTTTTAGTGGCAACAGCGAAGAAATTAAAAAAGTATTGGAAGCTGGAGCACAAATTATTGATGTACGTACACCTGGTGAATTTGCAGGTGGACATGCCAAAGGTGCAGTAAATATCCCTTTGGATGCTCTTGGCAATAACATTAAGAAAATACAAGGCTATAAAAAGCCCATCGTTTTATGTTGTGCGTCGGGTATGCGAAGTGCACGTGCAAAAAGCTTTTTAGCTGGAAAAGGAATTCAAAACCTTTACGATGCAGGTAGCTGGTCAAATGTAAGATAAGACGTACTTCAGTCGTTATTTAAGAGGGTAAAGTCACAGATTTAACCCTCTTTTTTTATAACCTTAAATAAAGTAAAAGCGATTATTATTAAAAAAATTTAATAATTTTGGCTTAAACCATAATTCAATCGTCAACAATGCAAAAATTATTTCTTCTATTGGCTTTTCTCGGTATCTTCCAAACCAGCGAGGCTCAAAATAACATAATCCCCGCACCTGTTTCTTATGAATACAGCGATGCCATGTTTATGCTTGATAATCAAACAAGTATAGATGTACGCAGTGAAAACCCCGAAGTAAGACGCTACGCAGAACTTTTTCAGGCTTTTTTAGCCGGATCAGGAAATAAAGTAGAGATGCGATTTGTGGCCACACCGGATCGAATGAATAAGGTTATCCGGGTGGAACTTAACAAAACTCCGGATTCGGAATTGGGCAACGAAGGATATACACTGGAAGTAAACGAAGAGCTCATTTCGTTGAAAGCCAATGCTCCGGCTGGTATTTTCAATGCGTTTCAAACATTAAGGCAATTATTACCCCGCGAATTTGAGGTTACCGATGAAGATGGCTATGCTGGTCTCGGTATGATAATGGGCTGCAAAATAAAAGATTACCCCCGTTTTGGTTGGAGAGGATTAATGCTTGATGTGAGCAGGCATTTCTTTACTGCCGATGAAGTAAAGGCATATATCGACAAAATGGTTCTGTACAAATACAATGTACTTCACTGGCACCTCACCGATGACGAAGGCTGGAGATTGGAAATAAAATCGATGCCAAAACTTACCGAAGTAGGTGCCTGGAGGGTGGAGCGGTTTGGTCGTTTTGGTGAAACAAGACCATTTCCTAAAGAAGGCGAAAAAGCAACTTACGGTGGTTTTTATACTCAGGAGCAAGTAAAAGATATTGTAAAATACGCTGCAGAAAGAAATGTCCGAATTGTTCCTGAAATAGATCTTCCCGGCCACAGCATGGCTTTATTGGCCGCCTATCCGGAGCTTTCAACCAAAAAAGAACCTCATTTTGTAAATCCGGGTTCGAAATTCGCCGAATGGTACGGCAACGGCACTTTCGAAATGCTGATTGAAAACACGGTGAACCCTGCAGATGAAAAAGTTTATGAAGCCATCGATAAAATTATGACCGAAGTGGCGGCTCTATTCCCTGAAGAGTATATCCACATGGGTGGCGACGAAAGCTACCACGGCTATTGGGAGCGTGATGCCAACGTCCAGAAATTTATGAAGAAAAATAAAATTGCCGATACCCACGAGCTGCAGAGTTATTTTGTAAAACGTGTGGAAAAAATTGTGAACAGCAAAGGCAAAAAACTTATTGGTTGGGACGAAATACTGGAAGGAGGACTTGCCGAAGGGGCAGCTGTAATGAGCTGGAGAGGTATGAAAGGGGGAATAGAAGCCGCTAAAATGGGACATAATGTGGTAATGACACCCACTACTTTTGCCTATATCGATTACATGCAGGGTGACCAAAGTGTGGAAAATAAAATATATGCCGAGCTAAGCCTGAAAAAATCGTATGAGTTTGAGCCCGTACCCGATGGCGTTGATCCCAAATTTATTCTCGGAGGCCAAGCCAATCTATGGACCGAAGTAATACCCAATCTTCCATTTGCTTTTTACATGAGCTACCCAAGGGCTTTTGCCACCGCAGAAGTACTTTGGAGTCAAAAAGACAAGAAAGACTGGAACAGCTTCTTAAACCGTACCGAAGTGCATTTCGGAAGGTTCGATGCAGCCAAAACAAACATTTCCAAGGCTATTTACGACCCGATAGTGAAAGTATATAAAGAAGGGGACAAACTGATGTGCGAGTTAAACTCCGATATGCCGAATACTGATATTTATTTTACCATTGATAACACCTATCCGGTACAATACGGCAGAAAATACCTCGCACCATTTGAAATTCCCGAAGGAGACCTTAGCTTACGCACCCAATCTTTCCGAAACGGTCATCCGATCGGAAGATCATTGCAAATCCACCGTACGGATTTGCTGAAAAGGGTAAAATAATACATGAAAATGAGATTCGTAATATTGGGTCTGGCAATCATGCTTTTTTCCTGTGAGAAAAAAGTAGATACCAGACCCAATGTGCTTTTTATACTGGCCGACGATCAGGGCTGGGGCGACATGAGCAGCCACGGCAATACAGTTCTCGAAACGCCGGTTTTAGATAAATTAGCTGCCTCAGGTGCCGAATTTGAGCACTTTTACGTTTCGCCCTTATGTGCACCTACACGGGCCAGTTTGCTTACAGGCAGGTATCACTTAAAAACAGGAGCCACTTCTGTTTCCAACGGACTCGAGATAATGGACACGGAAGAAACCACGCTGGCCGAATTATTTAAAGCCAATGGATACGAAACGGGCATTTTTGGTAAATGGCATAATGGCTCGCATTTCCCCAATCGGCCCACCGATCAGGGTTTCGATGAGTTTATCGGTTTTTGTGCTGGTCACCTGACCAATTATTTCGATTCCTATCTCGACAGCAACCTCACAGAAATAAAATCGAAAGGATATATCACCGATTACCTGGCCGATAAAGTCGTGGATTTTATCGATAGAAAAAAAGACAAACCCTTTTTCTGCTATGTTCCTTTTAATGCTCCGCATAGCCCTTTTCAGGTGCCGGATGCGTATTTCGATAAATACAAATCCAAGGGACTAGACGATGAACTCGCCAGTATATACGGCATGGTGGATAATCTAGATTTTAACATTGGCAGGCTTTTGCAAAAACTGGAAGATGAAGGCCTGGCCCAAAATACCATCGTGATTTTCATGACCGACAATGGGCCCAATGGCATGCGTTTCAACGGAAACATGAAAGGCATCAAAGGACATGTGGACGAAGGTGGCGTGCGGGTGCCGGCCATTATTCGCTGGCCGGGAAAAATTGAAGCCGGCCTAAAAATAGAATCTATAGCAGCTCATATTGATTGGTTTCCTACTTTGCAGCAGTTGTGCGGACTAAAAGAAATTGAAGGAAGAGAGCTCGACGGGGAAAGTCAGAAAGCCTTACTTACCAATGAAAACTACGAACAGAGAGACCGCAGCATTTTTTCTCATGTAGCATTTCTGGAAAAAGAGCTAAAAGACCATCCGGGAACCTTCAGAAATACCCAGTATCGGTTTGTTTTAAAAGAAAATCCGGAAGTTTACGACATGCTGAATGATCCGGAGCAAAAAGAAGATATTGCTGCAAAAGATACGGCAATGACCCAATCTTTTTTAATGGAATACAAAAAATGGTTTGCTGAAAGTAGTAAATATTACCGATCTGTAAAACCGGTGGAAGTAAACACTACTTTTGTTGAATTACCTGCATACGAAGCCTCTTTTGGGGGCAAGCTAAAATACGAAGAGGGCCATGGCTGGGCACATGACTGGCTTAAGAACTGGACCTCCACGAGCGACCAAATGAGCTGGCTCATAAAAGCAAGCGAAGGCACAGAAATGGAAGTCTGGCTAAAATATACCTGCCCAATTTCTGAAATTGGAAGTGAAATTGTAGTACAAATCGGCCAAAATAATATAAAAGCCAAAATTGAAAAAGCCTATGATCCGCCACTTATCCCCAGCCCCGATCGGGTAAAGCGTAAAGAAGCCTATGAAAAAGAATGGGCAATACTGAAAATCGGAAAAATCAAAATCCCAAAAGGCGAAAACCAGCTTGTTTTAAAAGCTACAAATGTAAAAAATCAGGAAGTGGCAGAGGTGATGTCGGTTGTTTTGGGGAAATAAAATATTTATTTCTTAGGATGTTTTTTACAAAAAAAAATTTCCATTTGATTTCTTTTAAAATTCATTCCAAATTTCAAATTCCATTTGCTAAAAATACCTTTTTCTACAGAATTTTGTCACTACAGATTAAAATGCTGCAACAATTATTAAATTATGTATCTCTCAATACCCCACACTCGTATTCTCCCCGCGGGGATCAGATGCTCCCTCCAGCATACCATTCGGGTGTAACATGATGCAGTCCATTCTGCCCAAAGTACCTGTTTGAGCTTCCATGGTATAGCCTTTATTCAGTAAGTCTTGCAGAGCATCGAGGTCAAATGCATTTTGTTCAAATACAATTTTATCCGGTAACCATTGGTGGTGAAATTTACGGGCATTAACTGCCTGCTGCATGCTCATACCGTACTCGGTAACGTTCAGTATGGTTTGAAAAACAGATGTAATGATCGTGCTGCCGCCGGGTGTACCTACCACCATAAATAGTTTTCCGTCTTTTTCAACAATTGTAGGCGTCATAGAGGAGAGCATTCGTTTGCCGGGCTGTATTTCATTGGCTTTATTACCTATCAGACCAAACATATTGGGCACTCCGGCTTTCACGCTGAAATCATCCATTTCATTATTCATGAGAAAACCGGCTTTATTTACCACCACTTTGCTTCCGTAGCCACCATTCAGGGTTGTTGTTATCGAAACCGCCCTTCCATCTTTATCAACTACCGATAAATGGGTGGTTTGATCCGACTCATAATAAGGCACATCACCCCCTTTTATATCTGAACTCAAAGAAGCTTTATTTTCATTAAAATCGGCCCACCGCTCTTTCAGGTAAGGGGCACTCATAAGTTCATTTACAGGCACTTTTACAAAATCCTGATCGCCAAGCCATTTTGCCCTGTCGGCATATACGCGGCGTTCAGCTTCTATCATCACCTGTGCCGTTTTCGCACTATTCCAGCCCCATTCTTTAAAAGGATAGGCTTCGCAAAGTCGTAAAAGCTGTACCAGAGCTACTCCACCACTGCTGGCCGGTGGCATGGTAATTATTTTGTAATTTTTGTAGGGTTTTACAATGGTTTCCCTCCAGGCAGAATGGTATTCGTCCAGATCGTTTTGAGCTATAATTCCACCACCATTTTTCATTTCATCCAACAGGTATTCCGCAGTTGCACCTTTGTAAAAACCGTCTCTGCCCTGTTTTTGAATTCTTTTCAGTGATTCGGCCAGGTCTTTTTGAATAAATAAATCACCTTCTTTCCAATCATTTCCATCCGGGCGAACAAAATAAGTTGTGTTTTCTCCATTTACTTTCTTAAAAAGTGCTTTGGTAGAATTCATTCCTCTGGCTCTTCCTTCGGTTAAAATCACCCCTTTTTCCGCCAATTCTATGGCAGGTTGTATTAATTTGAACCAACTTTTTGAGCCTAGTTTTTTATGCATCTCCACCATACCATCCACCGATCCGGGTACACCCGAAGCCAGATGACCCAGCGTGCTTAAACCATTTATTACATCACCATTGGCATCCAGATACATATCTCTACTTGCCGCAAAAGGAGCTTTTTCTCTGAAATCCAACGATAGCGGCTCGCCATTGCCAGTACGAATAACCGCAAAACCTCCACCACCCAGATTACCCGCAAACGGATGAACCACGGCCAATACAAAAAATGTTGTCACCGCTGCATCCACGGCATTTCCTCCTGATTTCAATACCTGTGTACCCGCTTTTGATGCCTCTATATCGGCAGATGCTATCATACCATTGCTGCCAAAAACTCCGGGTTTATCCGAAAAGAAAGTTTCTCTTCCTTCTTCTTCCACAAAGAGTTGAAAAAGGCCATCACCTGTTTTTACAGCAATCGGCTTTTGGGTGGTTTTACAAGAAATAATAAGTAAAATAAGAATTAAAAAAGAGAATCGAGAGGTTTTTGACATAGCTGATTAAGGTAATGGGAGAATATTTCTTTAGAAACTTGAAAATAGTTATTACTCCACATTTATTTTACATAAGGCATTGATTAAAAATAATATTCCATATTTTGTGATACAAAAAATTTAAAAAATAATGTTTTGCCAATCTGCCGATTTCCACCTATTTTTCATGATGTCCGAAAGTTTGGCACAGTTTTATACCAATACTTATCAAACAGTATCAAAAACAATCAAATCATATGGAAAACCACTTACTCTCGACATTGGAAGCTTGCAGATCGGTAATGATAGACTGTAAGATAATTATTGAAAAAAATAAGAGAAATTCAGCAATTAAAGAGAATCTGAGCAAATGTTTGCAGGTTAGTAAAATGGCAACTACTGCACTTTTGATTAATAGTCCAAAAGCAGCTTTCTATTGCAGTCTTTGTGCCGAATATTGTAAAATAGTTTTGATCAATCTGAAAAATGAATATCGGGAAGATTTCCAGAATTGCATTAATGCTTGTTCTGTTTTAGGCCAAAAACAATATATTGCTTTAGCCTGAATTTTAATACTTTTCCTGATAATCTATTTTTCATGCATTCCGAAAATCCCTGAATTTTACCATTCGTTGTGAAAGAAGGGACATTCTTACCAATTGTTTTGGCATTGCCTTTATTTATGAATTGTTTTACATTAGGTTTTAAAACTTAAGTATGCAATTTTATCGAATGGTTTTCGAAAGTTTCCGATTTGCTTGGCAAGCCTTGCGGGCCAATGTATTCCGGACTATCCTTTCACTACTGGGAGTAACTATAGGTATTTTCTCTATTATCGGGGTTTTTACCATGGTAGATTCACTCGAGGCTAATATCAAAACCAGCCTGAGCAGTATTGGTGAAAAAACCATTTATGTGGACAAATGGCCATGGATGTTTCAAAGCGGCGATTACCCTTGGTGGCGTTATTTCATGCGGCCAAAACCCAAGTTTTCCGAGTTTAATTATCTGAAAGAAAACGCGAAATATGCCTCTGCCATCACTATGATTGATTGGTCGGTAGCAAATGCCCGTTTCAAAAATAGCAGCTACGATGCTCTTTGCCAGGGTGTTACTTATGAATTCAACCTTATTTCGGATGTTCCGATAGTGGAAGGCCGATACTTTACTCAGCAAGAGATAGATGCCGGTCGAAATGTAGCCATACTGGGTGCTGAAGTGGCAGAGACACTTTTTGATGATGGACAGGCAGTTGGAAAAGTCTTTAAAATTAAGGGGCAAAACTTTACCGTTATTGGCACACAGGAAAAGAAAGGAAAACAACTGGTGGATGTGGGTGGAAACCCGGATACCAAAATTTATTTACCTTTCGTAAAACACAAAAGGATGTTTTCTTCGGGCAATTTATACGGAACAATTCAAGTGCAAGCATACGATGACGACAAAGACATGGTAAATCTGGAATCAGAACTTACCGGACTCATGCGTACCGTACGAGGCTTGCGACCTATGGAAGAAGATAATTTTGCTCTGAACCGGCCCGATGCTGCGGCTTCCGCCATCTCCGGCATATTTACTACATTAAGAGCGGGTGGTTTTGTAATCGGTCTCTTCGCACTACTCATCGGTGGATTTGGCATTGCCAATATCATGTTTGTATCAGTAAAAGAACGTACCAATATAATCGGAATCCAGAAATCGCTGGGTGCCAAAAATTACTTCATCCTTTTTCAATTTCTATTCGAATCCGTGTTCTTATGTCTTCTTGGCGGGCTAATTGGCCTATTATTGGTCTACGCCGCCAGCTTTATTAACCTCGGATCCCTTGACCTGATTCTTTCCTCAGGCAATATCATTTTCGGTATCGGCGTAGCCAGTATTATCGGTGTTCTATCTGGCATTATTCCAGCATCTCAAGCGGCCAGAATGGATCCGGTGATTGCTATTAGGGCGAAGTAGGTTTGGTTTAGAATTAAGGGATTAGGTTTTAGGAAATTCTGGGAACAGGCAACAGTCGATAAACTACAATCTAAAGGCATCAGGAAATAGGCAACCGTTTAAAGGCAATAATTAACTGGGAACAAATAGTTCGCAGTCATCAGTCTGCAATCATCATTGAACACGTACAAGGAAACAGACAACCGTGTTTTGGGAACTGTGAACTGGCTCAATGCGAATTGTCTTCTTCAGATTCATTTCTGTTGCAAAAATTTCTATTATTTTTCAGGGTAAATGTTTGAATTCGAAAATGCTTAAATGCTAGAATGTGTTAATGCTTGAATGGGTAACCGCTTGAATGAACAGTCTCAAAACCTTCAACAAATCCACCAACCTTATAACCTCTTTACATCCTTACAAAATTCACCTTGAGCTTTCCAAAGGTCGACTTTCCAACAAAAACAAAAAACCTTGAACCTTGAGTACACCCCCCAACTTGACAACTTAACAACTTGATTACTTGATTACTAGACAACTTTAAAACTTTCAAACCTTACAACTTGATCACTTTCCAACCTTACAACTTTAAAACTTTACAACTCTAAAACTTTAAAACTCTCCCCTAAGCAAGAATAAGAGCAAAACCCCTACCCCACCATCAAATTACAACCCCGCACATCTGAATTATCAAATCGACCCAAAATACGGAATTGACTGTAATCTTCTGAAAAAGAACCTAAATCCTGCGTTTCGATAAAGCTGCACGAGTCCACATTGGCGAGATCGATTACATTTATACCGCCCGTTTTTCCGTATTTTCTTTGTTCCGGATCTTCATTTCCTAATGGGAAAGATGGCAAATAACTGAACGGATCATTGACCTCTCTAAGCAAAATACGCATGGTCGCCGGCATATCAAAAAAACCTTCTCCTTTGGAATACGCTTGAGACAAGAGCTCCGTCATACCATACTCCGAATGAATTTCCTTAACACCAAATGTTCTTTTTAATTCAGAATGAACCTCTTCCCGAAGCATTTCCCGTCGTCTGCCTTTCATTCCACCCGTTTCCATCACTATCAATTTATCGGTGTCTGTTAAGGGCAGTTTGTTTTCGGCGGCTAAATCCAGTAGAGCAAAAGTTACTCCAATAAGAAGTATTTTCCGATTGCCTTCCATCAAAAGTTCGTGCAACTTATTCTTCAATTCCCGCGTATTCTTTAAGTAAAAGCCCGATTCGGTGGAATAAGATTTATAGATAAAGCTTTGCACCATATATACGAGCGAAGAATTACTTCTCTCCAGATATCCTGGAAGCAGAGCAAGAATATGATAGTCCGTTACCGGACCGTAGGCTTTTTCGAAAGTTTTCAGACTTAAAAACTCATAAAACGGTAAATCATGGATGTAGTGCCTGCTGGTAATTTGGCCGGTTGTGCCACTACTCTCAAAAATGTGTTGAGTAGCTACATTTCCGCTTATTACCGGGTGATTTTTGAAAAAACTGATTGGTAAAAAAGGAATTTTCTGAATTCGGTCTATTTTTGAAAGGTCAATTCGCAGGTTTTTCAGATAGGATTGGTAAATTGGATTTTCTTTAGCCTGATACCTGAAAATTTCCATCGCCAGCTTTTCAAAGCTAAGCGGATGATTATCAAGTGATAAAACGGCCGATTTGAGTTCGTCTTTTAGATTCATTAAAATGGACTTTGGGAAAATATTTATCCCGATATATATAAACCAAAGTCTTTAGATATTCGTTTTTACAAAAATAGTTGATTGCTCATGAGATATTCGGTAAAAATAGTTGGTTTTTTATTTACAGCCTGGTTAATAAGCTCTTGCTACAAAGAACCCAACTTTAGCCTGAACCCTAAAATTGATTTCGATAATATCAAAAAAGAAATCAGAATTGACCAGTTTACCGGATCAAATAAAGACTCTGTGATTGTAACTATTGACTTTCAGGATGGTGATGGTGACCTGGGCTTAGATGAGACCGAAAAGGCGATTGCACAGCAAAATGACGATTTCAATTACTTGATTAAATCATTTCGAAGAAAAAACGGAAATTTTGTTGAATTTACGCCTTTGGTTCCTTTGTCGGGTTATTTCCCAAAACTTAAAAATGACGATCGTATTGGGCCAATAGAAGGTATTTTATCCTATACCATTGAATTCCCCCACCCCTTCACCCCAAAACGAGATACAGTAAAATTTGAGGTGCAAATAAAAGACCGTAGCGGAAATTTGAGTAATTCGGTCGAAACCGCTGAGGTTATTTTGAATCAGTTTTGAAGGAAACGTTTCATTTTTGTTTAAAGCGACTCCTAAAAACTAGTTTTGTTATATAAACAGCGATAAAGCAAAGGACAAATAAAATTTCGAAATACAGTCCAAATGGTAATCTATATGCCTTTTAAAATTGTACCCCACCTCTACAACTCATTATATTGAATTAAATTTTTAATCGCTCTGTTAGGTTTTATCTTTTCAAGTTCAAAAAAATATTTTTTTATAATTCCGGACAAAATAGTACCAGCTGTGGCAAATGTACGGTCTTGGTATAATTATATTTTATTTGTATTATTTACACATTTTTCTATTGAAAATTTAATATAAGACCACCACTTTTGCCTTCAAAATATTCTTAAGAAAAATTACAAGAGCCTTTCCTATTAATTAAATTTATTAATAAAGTACAAAGATGTGAGCAAATCGAGTCCCCTTTTCGCCTAAATAGTATCATTTTTCCCAAGTAACCATCCATTCTATAATACTTGTTATTTCATAGTATAGAATATTTTTTAATTATATTTAGTGCGATTTTTATTTTATTTAAATTTCCAAACCTATTAAATTTTCTATTGTATGATTAAAAATTTACATCGCAAGTATTTATACTTGACGTTCAAGTTATTTTTTGTCTTTGGGTCTATTGCCTTTGCTCAAGACGGTAAAATTTCAGGAACGGTATCCGACTCCAACGGCTCCACTGTTCCTGGTGTGAGTGTAACCGTGAAAGGCACTACTCTCGGTACAATTTCTGACAGTGATGGGAATTACAGCATCGCTGTAAAAAATGGTGCTACCCTTGTTTTTAGCTCCATTGGCTTTATTGCCAAAGAAGTGACGGTTTCAAATCAAAGTAAAATCGATGTCACATTATTGGAAGATTCGCAAAGTTTGGATGAAGTAGTAGTAACTGGATATGGATCTCAATCAAAAAGAGACATCACTGGTGCTGTTACCACAGTAGATTCCAAAGATTTGGCTTCTGTGCCTGCTACCACATTTGCCCAGCAGTTGCAGGGTAGGGCATCTGGACTTAACATTGTAAACGATGCCACCCCAGGTGGAAATGCTACCGTACGTATACGTGGATTTGGTACAATTGGTAATAACGACCCCCTTTTTATTATTGATGGAGTGCCAACTGAAAACCAAGGTAACTTAAATCCAAATGACATCGAGACCATACAAATCTTAAAAGATGCTTCTGCTGCTTCTATATACGGATCGAGAGCGGCAAATGGTGTGGTTATCATTACCACAAGACAAGGTAAAATTGGAAAGCCTACCATATCATTCAATGCCTATTATGGATCTCAAAAAACCGCAAATGATGTCGAAGCATTGAACGCGGAAGAACTTGGCCAATACTTATATCTGGCAGATAAATATGCTGGAAAAACACCATCTCATGGTCAATACACTTTCGGACCAAACGGAGAAGTTACCATCCCCGCTTATGTATTTCCAAGTAAGGGAGCTGAAGGTACGCCTGGCGTAAACCCTGATAAATATTCACTGGTACCCGGAAATATTTATGCCATTACCCGGTCTGCGGATACTAACTGGTGGAAAGAATTAACTCAAACGGCACCCATACAAAATTACCAATTATCCGCATCTGGCGGTAGTGAATACAGCAGATATGCTATATCAATGGGTTATTTTAACCAGCAAGGTGTTGTTAAATTTATAGGCTATGACCGATATACTTTAAGAGCAAATACTGAGTTCAGTGGGATCAATAAAAAATTAAGAATTGGAGAAAACCTATCAGTTTCTTTCGATAATAGAAAAGGTGGCTTTTCAAATAATGAAGAGCAAAATGCCGTTTCAGGCTCCTACAAACACCATCCCTTGCTTCCTATCTACGATATAGCCGGAAATTTCGCAGGAAGTCGAGGTGCAAACCTTGGTAATAACTCAAACCCTTATGCTACACTCTATAGGGAAAAAGATAATTTCAATTATCGCTTGAGAACATTTGGTAATGTGTATGCCGCTTTTGATATAATCAAGGATTTGACAATCAAAACCAGTGTTGGTATTGATGCGGTAGGCGAAAGAGGAAGATACATTGGTAGAGCTAATCCGGAATATGTAGAAGGTAGCTTTAATAATGGTTCTACTTCTAATAACTCCTATTATTACCAATGGGTATGGACCAATACCTTAAGTTATAGCAGAAATTTCGGCACAGCTCATAAAGTAGACGCTTATGTAGGTATTGAATCTATCAGAGAGTATGGCGAAGGCTTCAGTGCCTCAAGAGGTGGATATGCATTTGAGATTAACCCAATCATTAGCTATCTAAGTTTGGGTGATCCTACTAAAGCCTCAAACGGAGGCGGAGTTAATCGTGACTACAGTTTGTATTCCCAATTTGGTAAAGTGAACTACTCTTACAACGATAAGTACCTTTTGCAGGTAATTTTGCGAAATGACGCTTCATCCCGTTTCTTACAGGCATCCCGTAACGCCATATTCCCTGCATTCAGTGTGGGTTGGAGAATTTCTGAAGAAGATTTTGTAAAAAATAACCTTCCTTTTATTGATGATCTAAAAATAAGATACGGCTGGGGTAAAACGGGTAATCAGAAAATTGGAGATTATAATGCCTATACCACTTACCGAGCCGATATTTTCCATGCCGGATATCCTATAGACGGTTCTGCCAGTTCTCCTACGATAGGCTATGACGCCTCCTCTTTTGGTAATCCAAATGCCAAATGGGAAACTACCACTTCCAATAACTTAGGTTTAGACGGGTCATTCTTATCCAAAAAATTAAAATTCGAAATAGATTTCTGGAATCGCGTGACATCGGATATGTTGTTTACCACTCCAATAAACTTTGCGGCTGGCGACGCTTCTGCACCAGCTTTTAATGTGGGTCAAATGACCAATAAGGGTATTGATATCGGTTTAGGATATGACAATACTGCCAGAAATGGCGAACTACGATATGGCATTAACCTTAACTATTCTATGTACAGAAATAACGTAGATAAGCTGGATGAAAGTGCCAATACCCGTTATTTTGGTTATAGCTCCAGGGTGCCTTCAATTACCCTTACACAGGCAGGCTTGCCTATTTCTTCTTTCTACGGTTACAAAGTATTAGGAATATTCCAAAACCAAGGCGAAGCTGATAGCTGGGCTCCTTATGGTGACTACAATGCCCCAGGAAAATTCAAAATTGCCGATATCAACGGCGATGGAGTAATTACCGATGACGACAGAACAATCATTGGCAGCCCACACCCGGATTTTAACTACGGTGTGAATGTAAAATTAGGTTACAAAGCCTTCGATTTAAATTTATTTGGTAATGGCGTGGTTGGCAATGATGTCTTTAATTACGTCAGGTATTTTGCCGATTTTAACACTTTTCAAGGAAACAGATCAAAAAGAGCCTTGTATGATGCTTGGCAACCAACCAATACATCAGGTACTACACCAATTATGGATGCCAACGACCAAATCAGTAGCCGCCCCTCC